>CAYXHN010000029.1:0-11519 GCA_964464955.1 uncultured Methanosarcinales archaeon | reverse complement strand
TCTGGTTCTTTTTTGTCTTTGGTCAGGTGGGCTGACATCCTGCTCATATAGAATCCCAAGATCAACCTTAGTATAAAGAATATAAGGATCACTAAAATAGTCCTGATCATAAAGCCGGAATATGGGTTGTTCAGTAATGCTGATATGTAATCCTGAATCATATTATCTGAATCTGTGTTTTTTGTTTATAAATCTTTTTATTTCCACTGTTCAACTGCCCTGAAAAGATATTTAACTATGTTATTATCCTGTTTTTTTATGATAAAAAATAGTTTTATGATCCTGGAAAAGATAGGGAATAAAAAAGAGAAAAACATATGGGGGCAGGAAATATGCTCGTGGGATGATTTTCTAAAAGCTGAGGATATCAAAGGCATAGATAACTCCCGAAAAAAACATTATGACAGGAGGATTATAGAAGCAAGAAAAGCTTTGTATAATCTTGACTCTTCATATTTTCTTGGCAAGCTTCCTCAGTCTGAGATGTGGAGGCTTTATTCCTTTTTCAGGGAAGAAGCAGTGTTTCTTGACATTGAGGTGGACAATGTGATGGGGGACGTTATAGTTGTCGGGCTGTTTGACGGGTTTGACACAAAAACTATGATAAAAGCTATAAATCTTGACTTTAAGGCCCTGGAGGAAGAATTAAAAAAATATAAGCTCATAGTCACATTTAACGGAGCAGTGTTTGATGTCCCTTTTCTTAAGAAAAGATATCCTAATCTTCTGCCAGAAGTCCCTGTTTTTGACTTGAGAGTGTTGTGCTCAAGGTTAGGATATAAGGGCGGGCTGAAACAGATAGAGAAAGATTTTGGCATCAGGAGGAACAGGATAATCCAGGAGATGTATTCAGGAGACCCTTATCTTTTATACAGGATGTTTAAAGGCTCTGGAGACAAGGATTATCTTAATCTTCTTGTAGAGTATAATGAAGAAGATGTCATAAATCTTAAGATTATTGCAGATAAGTGTTTTAAGATGGTGAAAAAGAAGTTTGAAGAAGAGTATCTAAGTAAAAAATAAATGACTTTTATTGACCAAAGGCAAACATGCTGTAAACAGCTTGTCAATTTAATGCCTTTGATAAGTTTTTCAATCTCTGTCCTAAAAGCAGCAGGGATTCCAATATCTGTCTGCTGTCAGGATTACCTTCTGGATTTTAAACGGAATACTCTGCACAGATCGCTGGTTTAGAAATAAGCAAAGCAAACCTATGATGTGCCTGCAATTTTTGTATTTCTTGATATGATTAAAGTTTTTATCGAAAGAAAATCAATAGTGAGAAATAGACAAAGCTTTATAAGTATATTTTACTTGTTTATCTTTATGTACGATCCAACCGGAATATCATACAATATTGAAAGCCAGACTGAAACTAATACATTATCAGACCATATAGGAAATTTCTGTAAAGAAAATCCTGCCGAGATTATAGGATCCATCTCATTGACAGCTGTTCTTTTATATGCAGGGATAAAACTGTATAAAAAAAGATGCAGAAAGCAAAGAGAGCAGAAAGGTAAGGAATATGAGACAGGAAAATTTGAAAGTTTTCTGAGAGATGGGATAAAACAAGATATACCTTCAAATGACTCCCACAGATATAAGTCAGGCAGGTAAATGCTGCCATCGCGATTTATAGCTCTTAATAAAAAGGTTTATATATAAGCTATAGATAAAAATCTACTAATATGAAAGCAGTTGAGCTTAAAAAAGAGGTTTTTGTAGGCTTGGACAGGAGCGCCAGTATCTCCGAGCTTATAGGCGGATTAAAGGCTATGCATGACAAGAATGCAGTGGTCTTTGATTCTGGAAAATATATAGGTGTTACATCCAGGAAATTTCTTCTTAAGACCAAACTTGATCCTTCTGAGTCAAAAGTATATAAGGTTGTAAAACATGTCCCAGTACTTCTGGGAGATGAGGATATAAAAGAGATATCAAGGCTGATGTTTGCTGCTGATGTCTACATACTTCCTTTGATTAAAGATGATAAAGTAAAAGGTGTCGTAGACATGAGAGATATCATCAGACAGCTTAAGAATACTGAAGACAAGAATAAGCAGGTAAGGGATATCATGACCCCTGAGCCGATCGTACTTCATGAAGATGACAGGCTTGGCAAAGCAGTGCAGGTAATGAGGGAAAATGGAGTGGACAGGCTCCCTATAGTTGATGATAGTGGGAAACTGATGAGCATCATCACATTTACAGATCTTGTTGAGAAATATATCCTTAGGCAGCAGGGAAAGACAGAAGGCGGAGAAAGGGAAGGTGTTTCCGGAAAATCAAAAAATGATTCAAAGGCTTTTGACGGAGAGAAGACAGACATGATAGGGATGCCTGTCAGTGCTTTTGAAAGTTCTGTAATAGTAACTGCTTCAAAGCTGGATGTTGTTGACACTATAATAGACAAGATGAGCAAATATGATATCTCAAGCATCATACTTGTAGAAAATGACAGGCCTGTAGGCATAGTAACTGCAAGAGACCTTCTTAAGCTTTTTCTGAAAGATGAAGTTACATATTAGATTCTTATTAAAACCCTGAGCTTTATAAATTAGTAATACTTGGATTACTGACTATGGAGGATGTTAATCCAACTTTTTTTGGAAAGGTGTATCGTCTGTTAAGATTAGTAGATGATATTCCAGTAAATAACTTCCTTTATAATTTTGATGAACTTATGATCGATATGCCTGCTCCTAAAACTCTTGCTGAAAAAAGGTTAGAGGATACCATAGAGAAGTACGATAAAAAATTAACTATGTATGCTATATGCGAGGGCCATGATATCGATCCAGAATATAAAGTGCATGATAAAAAAAGCTTTTCCAAAGAAAGCAAGAAACTTTTAAGGGGAATGAAGAGCATAGTTGAGAATCTTTCTGGAGAAGATATAACTGGAAAGATGGATTCTTTGATGTTAAATATGGTTGAATATAAGGATGATGCATCTGTTTCTGAATTCAAACTTATATATGATATATGTCTTTCAGATGCTGAAAAACAAGTATATTCTCATTCATATGAAGAACTGAAAAATATCTAATTATGCAGATTTTCTAAACTCATAGATTGTATTGATTCTATTCCCCATAAGTGCGTCTGATCTATTTCTCCTCAGCCTTTCAACAGTAATCACCAATCCTTGTTCAGAAACAACAACTGCAACATCTGGAGTTCTAGAATCTTTGATAATATCCTTCTTTAAAAAAATCGAAAGCTTGCCTCCTTTATCATCATAGGATCTGGCCACAAAATCAGGAGATTCAAGTACAGATCTGACCACTATCGGAGGTATTCCCCTGCCTCTTATAAACTTCTTTCCATCTATATTTTTGTTACACTTCCTGCCTTCAGTCTCCCATAACTCTCCTGACCTCCCTAAGCCCCTCATTCTCTCCAAAGCATGTGCTGAAAAATTAACGCCGTGGATTATGCATCTTTCTACAGGAATATTCTCATGCAAATGTTTTATCCAATCAAGAACTACAAGAAGCTGTCTTAAATCAGAAAAAGCCCTTTCACTAAGATCAGATATGGTCTCCCAATCAATGTCGTCTTCAAATAGTTTTTCTTTTAATTCCCTTGATAAGATCTTGAGAAGATCATTTGAATAATATCCTATCTTTGATTCGATATCTTTTATCTTTCCATGTAGCCTATCTGGAAGAAAAAATCTAGCTTCATCAAGCATGGTTGAAGTTTTATCCATAAGAGGGTATACTCTTGAAACTGTTCTAGCTGCTTTTTTGATATATTTACTAGTTTTTTTAATATCTTTTTTTTCTATATGTTTCTTAAGTTTAGAAAGTAAAATATCCTCTTTTATCAACCATTTCTCTTCCTTTTTCAGCTTTTTCTTAAGTTCCTTAAAGATATCCATCCTATTCCATAGGTGTCTGGGTCCATAGACTCCAGTCTTGTGAGGGTGAATAAGAACCAAATACAAAGTAAGGAGGTTTGTTCTGTCCGAAGTAGGAGTATTGTATATCTCCCCAGTTTCCCTTGGGTACGTCTGTCCTTCCTACAGGGCCGTGAGCTCCGTATACCGGACTTCCGAATAACTGCCAGGTCTTCATAAGGCCGTGGAAGTCAGACATATCTGTAGATGCATCTGCACCGGGTTCAACTGTCAATGCTCCTTTGTAGCCGTGCTTTTTCAGTATCTCTACCATCTCTTTTACTGGAGTAGAGCCTTGTCCTGGAGCTAGATGATCATCCTGATAACCGAAATTATCAGCAAGATGCACATTTCCTATGATATCTGTCTTGGCGAGATCTTCTGTCTTTTTCAGAATCCATTTCTTGAAATCATCATCATTCTGTTTCATGTTCTTATTAGGATCATTCTGCCAGTATTTTCTCCAGGTATTTACATGACCTGTATCTAATGTTGCCTTAAGATGCTCTTTTGCATATTTCTTTGCCTCATCTAAAGGAACTCCTCTTTCATCATGAAGAAGCCTTGCCATCTCTTCCCTGCTGTTGAGAACAAGCTCTTTCAGCTCGTCAGGATGGCTTCCGTATGATTCAGGAAAGATATTCTCCATAGTGACTGCCAGAGGATTTTTCAGGTGCTTTTCATTTGTCTGGTCATAAGCGTGGATCCCTGCTTCTGCATAAGACCTGAAAGATTGGTTCAATGCATATTTTTCAGAGCTTTGAATATGAGTCATAGTCTCTTCTGCATCTCTAGCCTGCGCTTCCTGGGAGGATGATGCTTCTCTTGACTGCTCTATTGTCCTCTCCATGTCTTTTATCTGGCCATCTATTATCTTTGTAGGAAGTTCATGCTCTTTTGGGATCAGTCCGTACCTTTCAAGGTCGGTCTTATACTCTCTTGTAAGTTTCCATCTTTCGCTTTCAGGCGTACCCTTTTCAAGATCTTCATAGAATTTTTTTGCTTTTCTTAATTTTTTCAGAGTATCTACTGCTCTCTCGTATTGGTCGCTGTAATACAGAGCCCACCCTTTGCTGTTAGCCCTGTTTGTCTCAAGCGTAGCCTTGAGAAACGCTTCTTCAGGGTAAATATATTTTTCAGGATACTTTATCTTGAACTGTTCAATAGTCATGCCTTTTCTTTTGGCTTCTTCACGATTTTGTTCTTCAGCTTCTTGTGTAAATGATTTCCAGTCCTGAAGCTCTACCTTAAACCTTCCTGAATCATGATCATATTCAGGAACCCTGTCCTCTCTGGCCTGTATCTTATTCCCTTCATAGTCTATATAATCTCCTTGATTTATATGGTATCTGTTTCCTGTCTTTGTATCTGTCCACTCATGATCATCTTTAGCCCTGAGCCATACAGGCCTTGGAACAGTCTGGCCTTTTCTTACCTGCTGGACAACCTGTCCTGTCCTGTCATCTACAACTCTGATCACAGCATCCTTATCTTCCTTTCTATGAGCTTTAAACTTATGTGATCCATCCGGGTTTTTTGCCCATGGCTGTTCTGAGATAGGCCTTTGGAACTCTCCGGTATGCACTACAACAGATCCCCCTTCTGCCGCATCTGCAGCAAACTCTACAGCTCTCCTGACTTCGTCTATAGCCATCTTTCTCTGGTCTGCTGAGAAATTTCCCTGCTGGTCCATACCAGCCAGGCCCATCACTCCAAAAGATGCGTGGGTCGTAAGATTGACCTCGTTGATGTTTGCAAGCTCTTTCATAGCCTGCCTCTGATCTTTTCCGAACAATCCGGGAGTCTGCGCATTCCTCTGGCCTCTTTGGGCTCCTGGAAACTGGATCTCAAGGGCATTTGCTCCTGCTCTCATCTTTGCGTCAACTCCCTGCACATTCTGGGCTGCGATCCCCATAGGCACAGACATACCGATATCTCCAACCCCTATTCCTGCATCATTCGTGCTTGGCTCTTCAGCCGTAGGACTGCCATAATCCCTGTCCATCGGAGTCATATAGTTGCTGAATTGTACCATCTTAGTTTTTTAGTTTTGTATATCTTTTTGATGCTGGTTGTTGTCAATAATTTTTTATAAGTGCCTGCTTTATCCTCACACTATAGCGCCTAAGCAAGAGCATTAGGTGCTATATATGAAAGACTAAAATTTCTCTGCAGCCTGCATTTATTATGATCTTCTATATAATGTTCCTGATTCATATTTATCCTCAAGCCAGTTCTTGATACGTTCTGTCATGACCATATCTCTTGCAGCTTCACGTGTCGCGTCTGCATATTTTCCCTGCTCAATGTCATGCACCTTTTTCTGGGTTGCATACTCTATATCCCTCAGCTCGTTCATCTGCTGAGGGGAAACATAACCTTTGTTCTTCGCCTCGCTGTAGATCTCCTTTGTCCTGTTATAAAGGGCATCTGCAGGCTTTTGGCTCTGCTGCTCAAGATACTGTATATGCGCTTTTTGCTGCTGCTCTTCAGGAATTTTTGGAGCTTCGGCAGCCACCTCTTCAAGGCTTTCTTTCCTTTTCTCCTGCTTCTCCTCAGGTTCTTCCTTCGGCTTTTCCTTTTCAGATCTTACTTCCATGAAAAGCTGCTTTTCTTCAGAGCTGAACAATGAACTGACATCTGCTGACTTTACCTGGGGGATGGGAATCTTCTCTTTCTCATCCTCTTTTTCTGCCTGCTCTTCTGATTCCTTTATCAGCTCCTGAGCGTGCTCTATCTCCTCTTTGTCCTTTTCCTGTATCTTCTTTAGTTTTGCTATTCTTTCTTTCGGAGACAGTTTTTTCAGCTCTTCAAGCTCGCCTTTTGCCATAGATCTATAAAGGCGTTTTAAGTTTATTAAAGTGACGGTTTTGGATTAGGGAATTTTGGTTTATTTTTATTTTATCTTCGATTGTGATCTATGATTAAGATAGATTCGCTATTGTATACTCCATCAGATGTGATGATAGCGAACATGATCTATCTTTTTGATGGTAAAAATGAACGATCGCAAACACAAAAAACCATTTCAGGCCATATCTAAGATCTTCAGACAGATATGGTATCTCTACCACATTACCATACCATGCGCTTTTTTGAAGTTCTTGAATGTGAGGAACAGGTCTCCCTTAACTGCTTTTGCAGCTTTTCCCTTTTCTGATTCTTTCTTTGCTTCATCTGCCTTAGATGGCTTTTTTTCTTTTGAATTGTTTTGTTTAGGCGGACCTATGAATTCTGCTCTAAGCCTTTCCATGAATCCCGGCTTTTTCTTCTCTCCTTTCTTTTCCTCTTCCTCTTTCTCCAGAACCTCTCCTGCTTCTGCAAGATAATTCTCAAACTCGTCTCCAAGAGCTTCCATCGCAGCCTTTACAGAATCTGATATGGATTTCATAAGCTCAAGATCCTGCTGCTCTTTCATCTTCTTGTATCTTTTGATCGTATCTTCATCCCATGCATAAGCGCGGAAAGTGGCTTCTACTTTCCCTACATGGATAGGGCCTCTTTGGTAGCCTTCCTGCTGAAAAGACATAGATGGCCTTGTAGTATAAAGAAAATTAGCCAGTATACACGAGTATACTTTCTTGTTGGTTTTTGTAGTCTTGGAATCTACAGGAAACTTATATGCAAGAAATTCGACTTCAAGCATACTTCCTTCAAAAGCAGATATAAGCTGGGGCTCAAGCATCTTGTCCTCATCCATAGTAAGCCTTTTTATATGCCTGAGATACGGCCTTATCCATGCCATATACATCTTTATTATATCAAAATGCTGCCTGAGATATTTTAATGTGAATGTTCTTCTTGTCTTTAATTCTTTGAATGTATTTTCTTTCCAGACAAGATATGATTTTAGATGCCTTATCAGGACTGTCCTTACTTTCTTGTTAAATCCGCCTCTTTGGTTTTCTACAACTTTCTCTACCTCGTCTGAATTTTTCGGATGTGTCGAAAAGAAAAGGTCAGGAAGCGAGGTAAATCCAACTTCTCTTGCCATGCCGTATATAGACGCAGGATTTTTGGATCCTCCCTGGACCATATCAATATATATCCCTTTTAATGTTATCTCAGAGCTTTCCTTGAAATCTCCTGTATAATTGCCTTCCTTATCATAACCAGTACTTTCCCTGTAATACTGGATCCTTTCATCAATTATCCTCATCTCTCTTACCATCTGGAAAAGATCCTTCACAAGCTTTCCGATAGTGGCAAGATACTGCATCACTTTGTCCTGCTGGAGTCCTATTCTCTGCTGAGATACTCCAAAGAAAGCAGAATTCTCAGAAGCAGAAAAAACATCTTCTGTCTTATCTATCTTGTGATAACCCAGGTCCTGAGTATGGTTAAGTGCCCAGAAATAGGCTTCTTCCATGTTCATGTTGAAAGTCTCCCACACTATCTTATATCTTTTAAGAGGAGCAGGATAACCGGTTGGAAGAAACTGATTTTTCTTCTCTTCCCATACCTCTTCTGCCGCATGTGTGGGGTCTGCTATATTTTCTATCTCAGAACTAGATTTTCCAGAATATATCCCTTTATATTTACTCTTGATAAATCCATTCTTTATTAAAATAATTGAATTCTTTGACATAATACCCTCTTTTTAATTGATTCTTCTTTTAAATATTTAAATATGTTTCGCTTATCCACTTCTTAGATAGTGATTTAATAATGATCTGGGTGTTCTGAATATCCTCTATCATAACTCTCAGAATATCCTTTATCAGTATGAGTTCCTTGTTCATAATCAATCCAACCGGGACCTGCACTATGACTTGCTGGATTGAACCAATCTCTATGCTTATCCCTATGAGATTCTTCATAATTATCTTCATGAGTGTCCTTATGTTTTGATCTTGCTTTGTTTGTTTCTGTATAACTGCCACCGAAAAAATTAAATTTATCTGTTCTTAACCTTTCATGTAATACACGTTTAAGTTTTGGATTAGATATATTTTCCAGCACTACATAACCCCCAAGATTTCTATTATTCCAGACAAATGTTCCTTTTCCATTTTTATACCTCCAATATTGATTTTGAAAGTTCTTTTTTAACTCTTTCCTTTATATGGCTGAATATCCTCTTATAACCTGAACAATAATAATCTTTGTCCAGAACATTTCCATCTCTCATATAAGCATTACTTAAGCATCCTGCATTGCAAATACTTGTGTAATCGCAGGATTTACAACTTTCTATCTGCTCTGCTCTTTTTGTTCTTAAGGATATCCTGAGATCACTCCTTAAGATATCTCCTAAGTAATCTTCAATAACATTACCCAACTTAAGTTCTTTTATTCCATCAAACCTTCCGCAAGGATATACATCTCCCTTAGGACCTATTGAAACAAATGATTCTTGACAAGATTCACTAAAAGTACAACAACCATATGCATAATCTGTGGAAACATTTCCCATAATCACATCAAAAGGTTCAAGTTTATTCTTGAAATCTTCTTCTTCAAAATATCTATCAAAAAGATGTATCATTGCATCACTATATTTTCTAGGAGATATCCCTAAGGCATTATAATTTTTCCTACCATTTCCTGAACTTATCAGAGGGTTTATCTTAGTACCTATATTATTTTCCTTAAGGAAATCAAAAATACTATCGATAGAAGATATATTCTCCTTACTTAATACGATAATCACTCCTGCAGATAAGTTTGAATCTCTAGTTAGATTTATTCCTTTTAAGATATCCTCAAAACTACCTGAACCATCAGAATATAGTCTAGTGCGGTTATTGATATCTTTTGGACCATCTAGACTGAAACCTAGATCAAAATGATTTCTTTTGCAGAATTCAATCCAATCTTTATCTATTAGGGATCCGTTAGTCTGTATTTAATTTTCGAACCTGCAATCTTTTTTTTTCTATCCAATATTGTGTATAAACAGCTCTTTCAAAGAAATCTATTCCTGCTAATAAAGGTTCTCCTCCGTGCCAGATTATAGGGCTTGTTTTTCCTTTATTTAATTTTCCTAGATCACCTATAATCTTGAAAAGGGTTTTTCATCCATAAATCCATTTTCTGCTTCTTCCTCTAGATAACAATACTTGCAAGAAAAGTTACAACTATGTGTGGGTTTTATTATCGCTGTCAGAAATCTTTCCATATATTCTTTAAGGGATAATACTTTATAAAAGTTACTATTTTTTCATAGTAAAAGCATTCAGATTAATTTTATACAAAGGTTTATAAATAACCAAGGATTTTTAATTGATATTCTCAGCTGAGCTTTACACTAAGAAAAGCTCGGGAGGTATATAAGATGGAATTTAAAATTGTTATTGCTGATCCAAAAACAGGCAAATGTACACAGAAAGCGATTGCAGATGAAGGAGCTAAAAGCCTTATCGGAAAGAAGATAGGGGAAAATGTCAAAGGAGAAGCTTTTGACATGACTGGATATGAGTTTGAGATATCAGGAGGGAGCGACAACTGCGGATTCCCTATGAGAAAAGGCATCTCAGGAGCAAGAAAAAGGATACTTACAGGAAAAGGAGTAGGTTTCAGAGGCGGCAGGAGAGGCATGAAAAGAAGAAAGACTGTCTGCGGAGAGACCATAAACAACAACATAGTCCAGGTCAATCTTAAAGTAACAAAACAAGGAGCAAAAAAGCTGGAAGCAGAGAAAGAAGGGGAAGCTGATAAAGAGGCAAAACCTGAAGAGAAAAAGGAAGCTAAAGAAGCTCCTGCTGAAGAGAAGAAAGAAGAGAAATCTTCTGAAAAGAAAGAAGAAAAGCCAAAGGAAGAAGCTAAAGAAGCTCCGGCTGAAGAGAAGAAAGAAGAGAAATCTTCTGAGAAGAAAGAATAAGATGGATATAAAACAACAAGTAAATGACATCATAGATCAGATAAAAGCCCAGCCGCAATATAGGCTTATAGGGGCAGGGATAATACTGTTAGGCCTTATATTCGTGATCATCGGGATATTATTATGGTAAAAAAACAGATACAACCAGAGATAAGCATAGGATTAGTCGGACATGTAGACCATGGAAAGACTACCTTAGTCAGAGCATTAAGTGGTGTATGGACTGACACTCATTCTGAAGAGATGAAAAGAGGTATAACTATCAAACTGGGTTATGCAGATACATCATTCTATAAGTGCGGAAAATGCAAAAAATTTGGATTAAAAGAAAAATGCAAATGCGGGGAAAAGGCAGAACTGGTTAGGAATGTAAGTTTTGTAGATGCTCCGGGACATGAGAGCCTGATGGCAACCATGCTTTCAGGGTCAGCTATAATGGACGGAGCTATACTGATGGTTGCAGCTAATGAAAAATGTCCTCAGCCGCAGACAAAAGAACACCTCATGGCATTACAGATATCAGGAGTAAAGAACGTTGTTATCGTACAGAACAAGATAGATACTATAAGTGAAAAAGAAGCTATAAAAAATTATAAGCAGATAAAAGAGTTTGTAAAAGGGACAGACTATGAAGATGCTCCTATAATACCTATCTCTGCACAGCAGAATGTCAATATTGATATGCTTATAGAAGCTCTTGAGAAATATATCCCTACACCTGAAAGGGATCCTGAAACCGATCCGCTTTTGTTCATCGCAAGAAGCTTTGACATCAATAAGCCTGGACAG
>CAYXHN010000028.1:0-11742 GCA_964464955.1 uncultured Methanosarcinales archaeon | reverse complement strand
TGGGCAAAGCCCATTTTATTCTTTGAGAGCGATTATTTAGCTATGCACATACGGATTTTTGAACAAAAAAAGGCAGGAATTAGCATAAGTTTTATTAATTTTGAGAAGAATATACCAATATGAGATGTTATCTATGCAAAAAGAAAGCCCAGATAAAACAGCAGAAAAACAGAAACATTTGCAATGGCTGCTTTCTTGAGCTTATAGAAAAGAGGATAAGAAAGCATACGAGAATAAATAAGCTGTTCAGCAAAGGGGACAGGATAAAAGTTAATGATGAAATGAGCAGGTATTTTGCTGAGAGCATCTCCAGAGATATCCCTATCATGATAGTAGATAAGGGCGGAAACAAAGAGACTATCAAATGGACACTGGATGATGAGATAAACAGGTTCCTGAAAAAGCTTATGATGGATAAGAAAGAGAAAGAAGTGAGGGGGATAAAACTTTTGAAGGTCATAACTGATAAGGAAGCTGAGAAATTCGCTGAACTTAGAGGGATAGAGTTTAAGGCAAACAAGAAAGATAAGGAAGCTATGGAGATCGTAGATAATCTTACTGAAAAACATCCTGATGTGAGGTTCAATCTCTTCAAGAATGTTGAAATGTTAAATAGGTTAACAGATAAAGATAAAAAATAAATAAATGTTAAATAGGTTAACATGAAAAAAATATGGATAATATTGGGACTATTGATTTTGACTGGATGTGATGCTGATATAGAAAGCAATGTTAATCCGGTTTATACTGAAGAAGGCAGGATAGAAGAAGTATATTTCTGCCCAAGAGATGACTGCGGAAAAGAGCTTGAAGAATTTATAATGAGTGCAGAAGAATCTGTATATTGTGCTTTGTTTGATCTTGATCTTGAGAATGTTATTGATGCACTAAATCTTAAAAGCCAGGATATTGATGTAAAGCTTGTTGTTGATGAAAGGAACTGGGAATATGTTTCTGAACTGAATTTTGCAAGAAATGATACGACAAGCCAGCTTAGCCACAATAAGTTCTGTGTTGTTGATTCTAAAAGAGCAATCACGGGGAGCTTTAATCCTACTAAGAATGGAAATGAAAAGAATAACAACAATATGATAATATTAGAAAGTGAGTATCTCTCTGAGAATTATGAGGATGAATTTTCAGAGTTATGGGCAGGGGATTTTGGAAAAGGCAGCAATGTAAAGTATCCGGTTGTATATCTTAACAGTACAAAAGTAGAGAATTATTTTTGCCCTGAAGATCTTTGCGGGGAGAAGGTTGTTGAGAAGATCGCAAAAGCTGAAGATTCTGTCTATTTCATGACTTTCAGCTTTACGCATGAGAGCATCGCAAACAACCTGCTTCTTAGGAAAGATAATATAACTGTAAAGGGAATATTTGAGAATGTTGGAGCTGGAAGCAAATATTCAAAGTTTAATGTCTTTGACTATCAGAGGATGGAAGTGAGAAGGGATAACAACAGCGGAGCCATGCATCACAAGGTGTTTATCATAGACAATTCAACAGTGATTACAGGAAGCTTTAATCCCTCTAAAAGTGCAGATACAAGGAATGATGAGAATATATTGATAATACATGATGAAGAAATCGCTGCTGAATATCTTAGAGAGTTTGAGCATGTCTGGGAAAATTATACTTACTGAGCTATATCTATATCATTAGAAGTGTTTACAAGAAGAGTATTGTTGTATTTTAGCTGAGCATTTACCTTGTATGTGCCTGGCCTTATCCCTGCGCAGCCTGTACACCTTGGTGTTTTATATGTTATAGATTCTGTGTTGGCGCCTTTTTTTAGGGTGATTGTCTTTGTCCTTTCCAGCCTGTTTTTTCCTGAATATATGCCGTATATTCTCAGGGTCATGTTTTTTGTATCTGTATTGCTTTGGATATCTATAGTGATGTTCATGATCTCATTTGAATGGTAAACATTCTTGTCTGTTGATAATTGCATCCCATATGCGGATCCTGTAGGCCCTATTGTCCTGCTTTCGCAGCCCATCAAAAATAACAAAGACAATATGAACAGTATCTTTTTCATATACTGGTGATAACAAGACAGGTTTTTAAAATTTACTGTTGAGCATTATACTGAAAAAACAGAATACTTGCAACTTTAGTTGCGGGATGGATGCTCTACTTTTTTGGTACAATAAACATTCGAGCCTGAAAGTGGCAACAGTCGAAGCATAGCTTCTCTGTTCATTACAAACTATAATTATTATCGTTGCAGAACAACAGGATATTAAACCAGGTTTGTAATAAATCCTTAATGATCTCTTTGAAAGCTGATTTCTATGATTTCACAAGCTTTTTAAAATATAAGGCATGATAAATATCATGAGCAGGAAATATTCTGAAGGAATGAGAATACTTGAAAGCAAAAAAGCTGAACCTGTTTATTTTGTCAAAGAGAAGGACAAGATATTTTTACAGGGAGACGATAAGATTATCGAGCTGTACCGGAAAGGTTATAATTATTCTCCTGGTGAGATAAAATTTGAATCTTATAAGGGGCTGTTTGAGTTTTATGATAAATTTGTTACAGAAAAAGAGTATTCTCCCTCTGTATTAAAACTTTGTGAAGCCCATCCGAATAAGCAAAGCAAGAAGCCAGGTATAGAGATAATGGCTTCAAGATCATTGTTTAAGAAAGGGCTTGTCTCTTATTATAGCCTCATGGATAATGCTGGGCTGGATACAGACAACAGCCATTTCAAAAATAAGATAACACGAAACAGGAAGAAAGCAAGATCTAAGATAGACAGATTTCTTAAGAAAGAACTTTATGCGCCTTTAAGCAAAAGTGAAAAGGCATATGAAAAAAACCTGGTCAGGCTGATAAATGAAAATGTCCGCAATCCAGAAAATTATTTTGATCTGCATCTTCTTTCTGAACCTAAAGCCAGGTGGGCAGAATTTGATGAGATAGACCTCGAAGAAGCTTTAATGAAAAATATAAGTATCGATATAGACTGGGTATTGGCGAACAAGATACTAGCAGGGTCTGCTATAGATATCTCTGATTATAGTTCAGATAGTTTTATAAAACCAAACTGATTCAAGGATAAAATGAAAGAATATGATGTTTTTGGGATAGGGTCTGCATTGGTAGACTTTCTTGTTGAGATAGAAGAGGATGAGTTTCTTGAGTTCAGGCTGGAGAAAGGAAACTTTCACCTTGTTGATGAGATGAGGAGCAAGGAAATCCTTGAAAAGCTTAAGGGCCATGATATAAAGATAGATGCAGGAGGATCTGCTGCAAATACCATTGCAGGAGTGGCTTTTCTTGGTGGCAAAAGCGTGTTCTATGGGAATGTTGGAGAAGATGATAATAGTATCGTATTTGAGCAGAAGAACAATGAAGCTGGTGTGTTGAGCGTATTGGGGAAAAGCAAAGGGATTACAGGGCATGCTATAACTTTTATAACGCCTGACTCTCAGAGGACTTTTGCAACAAATCTTGGAGCTGCTTTGGCTTTAAAGGAAGATGATTCTGTAAGGGACCATATAGCTAAAAGCAGGATAGTGCATCTTGAAGGTTATCAATTAGAAGATGCAAACTTAAGAAATGTTTCCTTGTTCGCTATGAAAGCAGCAAAAGAAAATGGATGTTTAGTGTCTATAGACCTTGCTGATCCCGGGCTGGTAGAAAGAAATCTTCCTGACCTTAAAAATATCGTCAAAGAGTTTGCTGACATCGTATTTGTGAATGAAGAAGAAGCAAGAGCATTTACAGGAAAGGAGGAAGAAGATGCTCTGGAAGAGTTGAGTAAATACTGCAGTTATGCTATAGTGAAACTTGGAAAGAAAGGAAGCCTTATCAAACATGATGGAAATATATACAGGGTCGCTGCAATCAGGACAGATGCTATAGATACGACAGGTGCAGGAGATATGTATGCAGCAGGGATATTATACGGAATATCAAAAGGATTAAGCTTAGATGAATCAGGAAAGATAGCCTCAGAAAATTCTGCAAGAGTTGTTGGCCAGATAGGGGCCAGATTGAGATAGAAATTTTTCTTTAAGTAAAAAAGAAAGGCCCAATTGAATATTATAGAACTCATTTGGGGGCGGTTCAAATATCCAGGGCCGTAAAAATTTGATGTGTATCTAATTAAGCACCTCTTTCAGATGTGCTGTTGCTACATGAGTCATGGTTTTTGCTATTGCTTTGTTTTTTCTCAATTCAAGGATATAATCATTGAACTGGGATATGTCTCTGAATTTCACCTTCAATATAAGATCATATTCTCCTGTTATACCAAAAGCTTCCTTTACATGAGAGTTATTGAAAAATGAACTGGGAAGGTCCTGTGTTGTTGTGATGAACAGGAACACTATGAAATTTTCATCTATTGCTTCATTGTTGAGCTTTAATGTGAATCTTTCTATAATATCATTCTCAACAAGCTTTTGTATGCGCTGATGAACTGTCGAGGGCCTTAAATGCGTGGCTTTGGCTATCTTTCTTATGGATAATCTTGAGTTCTCTTTCAGTCTCCCTATAATTTTCCTATCTTTGGAGTCCAGTTTCATCTGTTTTTTAATTTTAAATGTTCAATTATTATTTAAATATTTCTATTTTTGTTTATCTATTTTGAAATATAATGGACATTGTCTATCTATTTTTAGATAAAATATATAAATTGTCCATCTAATATAAGAAGGATAAAACTAATGGAGATGATAATAATGGATGAAGATTATAAGATAAAAGATGTTTCACTGGCGGAATTTGGAAGGAAAGAGATAGAGATCGCTGAAAAGGAGATGCCTGGGCTCATGGCTACAAGGAAGAAATACGGGCCTGACAAGCCTTTGAAAGGGGCAAGAATCATGGGCTCATTGCACATGACAATACAGACTGCTGTGCTGATAGAGACATTGGTTGAACTTGGAGCTGAAGTAAGATGGGCTTCATGCAACATCTTTTCAACACAAGATCATGCTGCTGCAGCTATAGCAAAGAAAGGGATCCCTGTATTTGCATGGAAAGGGGAGACTCTAAAAGATTACTGGTGGTGTACAAAGAAGGCTTTGGATTTTAATGATGGAAAAGGGCCTCATCTGATAGTGGATGATGGAGGAGATGCCACGCTTATGGTGCATAAGGGTGTTGATGTTGAGAAAGAGCCTTCTATCTTAGAAAAAGACTATTCAGGAGAAGGAGAAGATCTTAAGGAGCTTATGATTTCCTTGAAACAGGATTATGAAAATGACAAAGAGAAATGGAGCAAGATAGCTGCTGACATCAAGGGGGTTTCGGAAGAGACAACAACAGGAGTACATAGGTTGTATCAGATGATGAATCAAGGGAAATTGCTTTTCCCAGCTATGAATGTGAATGATTCTGTGACAAAATCAAAGTTTGATAATCTGTACGGCTGTAGAGAATCTCTTGTAGATGGAATTAAAAGGGGGACTGATGTAATGGTTGCAGGTAAAACAGTTGTTGTCTGTGGATATGGTGATGTTGGAAAAGGTTGTGCCCAATCTATGAAAAGTTATGGTGCTAAAGTTATAGTAACTGAGATTGACCCAATAAACGCATTACAGGCATCAATGGAGGGTCTTGAAGTTAAGACTATTGAGGATAGTCTTGAAGAAGGAAATATTTATGTAACTACAACAGGGAATCGTGATATTATCACTATTGAACATATGGAAAAAATGAAGGATGAAGCTATTGTTTGTAATATTGGTCATTTTGATAATGAAATCCAAGTTGATAGGCTTGAATCATTTCCTGGAATCAAAAAGGTGAATATCAAAGAACAGGTTGATCAATATGTATTCCCTGATGGACATTGTATAATCTTACTATGTTCTGGACGTTTGGTTAATTTAGGATTGGGGACAGGGCACCCTAGTTTTGTAATGAGTAATAGTTTTACAAACCAAACACTTGCACAGATTGAATTATGGACTAAGGAACATAAGGTGGGAGTTTATATGTTATCTAAGAAGTTAGATGAAGAAGTTGCGAGACTTCATTTAGAAAATCTGGGTGTTAAATTAACAAAACTTAGCCAGAAACAGGCGGATTACATTGGAGTTCCTGTTGAGGGTCCTTACAAACCTGAACACTATCGTTATTAGGGTTGTACTAAAAAAATCAGAATACTCGCAACTTTAGTCAGAGGATGAATGCTTTGTATTTTTTGTATCTTAGAAATAAGCCTGTCAAGGAAGTTGCATTTTCATACTCCTAACTTCAGTTTCGAGTGATGCAATCTCAGCTGATTTCTTTTTTAGAAAAAGATAAAAATAAAAAAAAGGGAAATTAAATCTTTCCCATTATCTTCTTTATTACAGGCTTTGCCTCATCTTTAAGTGCAAGACCAAAACCTATAGCCATAGTCAGCATTATTCCTGCAAGTATTATCAGGAAACTGCTTTCTGCAACTGATACGTCTATACCCAGCTGGTTTAACGCTATAATCAATGTGAATATCACTATGATTATCTTTGCTGCGTATGCAATTAGCTTGGAAGATTTCGCTTTCATCTCTTTCACTTTAGATGCTACATAATCTGCTGCGATAAATCCAACCACTGCTACCAGAACAGCTGCAATCAGGTTCGGTATCCATAATGAAGCCTGTACAAGAAAATCTGATAAAGCTTCAAGATTTACCAAAGATGCTGCTGGTGTCAAAAACAATACAAATATGTACCATTTTACTACCAATCCAAGCACATTGGACAATTTAAATTTTCCTGCAGATTTCTGCAGATTTGTCTTTTCAACTACAATCTTATCAAGCTGGACCTTTTGAAGTACCTTTTTTGTCAAAAGTCCAAAAGCCCATCCAACGATGTAGCCGATTATCAGGACTATTAAAGCTCCTACTAATCCCGGAATTATGCTTACAAAAGAATCCCATAAGCTTACCAGCGGATTTATAAGTGCCTGTCCTGTTTCTTCAAGAATAGCCATTTGCTATCACCTCTTTATTGAAGATTTAGGGGGTACTAGTATATAAACATTATGGTAAGGTTTTTATAAGATAATCAGGTGAGGAGTATCATGGCGAGAAATCCAATTGCTGCAGGGATGTTTTATGAGGATGGATTTGATGAGCTGGACAAACAGATAAGAAGATGCTTTGAAGATGGGCCTGGAAGCATGCCTGT
This sequence comes from uncultured Methanosarcinales archaeon, assembly GCA_964464955.1. Classification (GTDB taxonomy): domain Archaea; phylum Nanobdellota; class Nanobdellia; order Woesearchaeales; family WJKL01; genus WJJM01. The sequence continues at coordinate 4,602 of CAYXHN010000028.1, read as the reverse complement.
ATCTAACAGAAGCAAGCAGATAAAAAGCATCATCGCTCCCCATGCAGGATATGCTTTTTCTGGAAAGGCGCAGGCATGGGCTTATAAGGAGATAGGGGAAGCTGAAACTCCTGATGTCTATGTTATATTAGGAACAAATCATTCAGGGATAAGCGGTACATGTACAACATTAGAGGATTTTGAGATGCCTTTTGGAAAAGTCAGGATAGATAAGGAATTTGCGAAAAGCATGATAGGAAAAAGCATAAATGAGAACAAGGAAGCACATTCAAAGGAGCATTCTATCGAAGTGCAGCTTCCATTTCTGCAGTTTGTGAACAAGGAAAAGCTTGATGAGCTAAGGATTGTACCTATAGTAGTAAAGCATGGAGAAGATTATGAAAGGCTGGCTAAAGATATCGTAAATACTGCCAGACAGCTGGGCAGGAAGATCATGATCATAGCTTCAAGTGATTTTACTCATTACGGGATAAGCTATGCTTATGTCCCTTTTACAGATAATGTCAGGGAGAATCTGCATAAGATGGACAGAAAAGCTATAAGTTTTTTAGAGAAGATGGATGCTTTCAGCTTCATAGAATATGTTGAAACAAATGGAATGACTGTATGCGGAGCTTATGCTGTTGCAGCTGCTGTTGAAGCAGCAAAGATGCTAGAGGCAAAAAAAGGGAAGCTTTTGAGATATTATACTTCAGGAGATGTTACAGGTAATTATGGGAATTCTGTAGGTTATGGGGCTATTGTTTTTGAGTAGATTATATATTTTTAATTAAAGATGCAGATCTATATTTCTTAAGTTTTTCCAGAAAATTTTCATGAATATTATGAAAGCGAACTTTTTCATACCTTTTAGCTGCTTATTTCAGCTTTTCAAGATATTTAGGAAGGCCTTCTATCTGCCTTAGCTCTGTCCTGAACAAGAATTCTCTTGGAGCATCCCAAATCTTTATCCCGAATTGTTTTAGATAGGAAGATAATCTTAAGTATAGTTCTTTTCCTTTTTTATCTAAGTCTGTAAGGATTATGCATGGCCTGCCTTCTTCCACTATCTGTTCTACCACTGCATATAACGGCTTCTTTAAGGTTATGATGTTTTTTATCCCGAACTTTTCCAGTGCTTTCTTGTCATTTATGCCTTCAACTATTATTCTTGATTTTTCAGATTCATATCTTAGCTCTTTTAAAAATTCCTGAAATTCCTGCTTTGATGGCATATATTTATATAATAGATAGGCGTATAAAAAAGTATGGAATATGAAATAGTTGAAGGGGTTTTTGGAAAAGCTCGCGGACTGATGTTCTCAAAGAAAAAGAATCTTGTTTTTGTATTTGACAAAGAAAGAAGGATCGGCCTGCATATGTTTTTTGTGTTCTTTCCTATAGATGTCCTGTTTCTTGATAGAGATAAGAAGATAATAGAGATAAAAAAGAATTTCAAGCCTTTCGGATATTATAAGTCAAGAAAAAAGGCAAAATATGTTGTTGAAATAAGTGAAAAAAATAATTTTAAGGTTGGGGAAAGTTTTGATCTTTCTTCTTCAGAAAAATAAATGCCAAGACTGCCAACAATGCTATTGCAGCTATGATATAGGCTGTCCAGCTTGTCTTTTCCTGCTCTTCTATCTCAACTATCTGTTCTTTTTCTTCTTCAGGAGTATCTTCTTCTGGCATCGGTTCTGGAGAGGGTTGTGTTTCTGGCTCAGGTATATCTGCTGGTTCTATCTGCTGAACTTCTTCCACCAACCTGAATGAGACATCTGCAGAATCTCCTGATATAGAGTTTACAGTTATGGACAGGTCGTCTTCCCCGTCATCATCTACATCTAAAAGCCCGGTCTCTCCAAGATATACTGTTGTATACACTGGGTCTGATGAAAATGTCTTGAATCTTACCTTTTCTGAAGTTATCATATCAGGCCTGATGTTATGGCTTTGATCATCTAATGAAAACTTGACAACATAATACCTGTGCATGCCCTGCACTGTCAGGCTGTTCTGGAGCAGAGATTCCTCATAAGTGTATTTTGATCCTCCTCCGCTTCCTCCTGTTGGTGTTGTATCTGAAGATGATGAACTTCCGGATGCTCCAAAGATGGAGAAATGAGTTGTATTCGCCCACACATAGTTTGCTGAGGTGTTAACTCCGCCATAGGGTGAATCATATTCCTGCCAGCTTTCGCTTGTTGCATTATAATAGGAGATTCTCAGAGAGTTTTCATCCAGGCCTGAAACATCAGAATCTGAATAATACATCTTTATTATTGCCCAGTCTAATCCTGACATGTTAAGGTCAAAGCTCATGAACAAGCCAATCTGAGATCCGAATCCTGAGGTTGAAGGAGCAGGATTATCCTCATACTGAGAAACTGTTATTGTTCCAGTGGTTGATACTCCAGTCATCAAAGATATGTTTGCTGAGATGTTGTTGTTGGAAAGCTCTGTTTGATTGATATTAGTTTCTGTGTTGGCTGTTGTTGTTATCGGAATGTTTGAAGCCTGTGCTTGTGAAGAAGATGTGGTTAATGTTTTATGTTCTGATTCTGCTGTGTTTCCATTGTCATCTTCGCATGCAACGTACCATGTTTGGGTTTCATAGTTGATACTTATGTTTGATACGGTGTTTGTTAATCCTAAATCATCTGTGCCTTCATTTATGAATGAAGTTATGTTTTTTGCATTTCCGTCAACATATAATGTGCAGTTTCCTGTGAAATCCAATGCATAAGGCAGGAAGTTGCTCCAGTCATATGTAAAGTTCTCATAAAGATTTGATTGATTTAAGGTGTAGCCTTCTTCAGGGGATATTGCTTTTACCCTAAGAGTATTGTTGGCTATTGTTTGGCTATTGGAACAATCAACAGAATTAAAATATATTCCATGAGGATTATTGTTATAGATTGTGTTATCTAATATTTCCAGATTATCAGAGCATTGGGTATAAATGCCACACATAGGAGGAGGTGCTGCATCTATACTTTCTCCTAAATTATCATTTATAGTGTTTTCTTTTACTAAAGTATTATCTGCATTATCAATATACATTCCTGTTTCTCTGTTTGATTTTATTGTGTTGCCTGTGATGTTGTTTCCGTCTGCATCATTAAGATACACCCCATATAAAGAGGTTTTAAGGATGTTATTTTCTACAATATTGTTATCACAGAGATTTACATATACATTTCTTCCGAAAGTCCCTTCCCCTGTGCAAGTATTAGCGTACATCTCATTATTAGATATTGTATTAAATTCTGGACTAGGTCCGTTAAGAACAGTACCATACGCATTAGAGTATATAGTATTTGAATCAATGACATTGTTTTGTGCAACATTATTAACTAAAACCCCATACCCAAATGAGGATATTACGCAGTTTTTTACTGTTGTGTCATTTACATTATTTATGTAGATTCCAGTATCTCCATCATTACAGTCATCAGCAGTGATCGAATGGCTATCACAATCTAGAGTTATTCCATTTGCTCCGATTACCAAACCATCATTTCCTCCACAATTCATATCCTGATCTAATGTAAAATCACTTGTAATAACACTTCCGCAGGCGAGATTTACTGTTGAAGTCATAGTATCGGACGTATCGCTGTTTCCTATCTTATTTTCAGCAGTCACATAGAAAGATTTTGTGCCGTAATCTGCAGATGTTGTTGTATAAGTAAAGTTACACCATGAGCCTGAAGAGTTGATAGTCTCGCTAAGAGATCCGTCAACATATAACTGACAGGTTAGGTTTTCTGAAGCAAGATATCCATCTGTCCAGTTTGTTTCCATAGTTATATCATCACCGATGTCAACAGATGCTGTTGTTGAATTATAATTTAGTGCAGGTGAACAAGTGCATGAGCATGTTACTGAATTTGAATCAGCATCGCTAACAGTATTGCAGATATTATCTCCTGTGTTGTTGTGGCTGTTAGATGTTAGAGTGATTGTAGATTCTCCGCTGCATACATAGTTGCTGTCCAAAGATATATTTTCAGACTGGCTTACTGTTATTGAAGACATATTGTAATTATCTACAATAGTAGAATTTGTCATGTTTTCAATATCAAGTCCTGTGCCGTGGAAATTATTATTATCAAAAGTTATATTATAAGAAGGCGAATTAGGTTCGTTTTCTGCAGGGTGGTTACCGCTTATCAAAGCACTGCTATATAGATCATTATTCTCTACAAAGATGTTTGTACTTTCCTGCACTGTAAGAACATCATTAAATTTATTGCCTGTTATGTTAACATATTCTGTTTTATTCATCCCATGAGCGTTGCTGAAAAGAGAATAAAAAGTACACGAAAAGGTATTGTTACGATACAGGTTTCCACTTCCTACTAAAAGAACATTATAATATTCTGAATCAGAAAGGCTGTGAAAATTATTGTTCTCTATTGTTCCATTCTCTGAAAAAAAAACCTCCAGCAGGACCCACATTTCCATCCTTGAGCCCAAAATCAAATTCTTTTACTTCGCAGTTTCTCATTGAGAAATTATCATAGCCTGCTGTGTTGTTTATTCCAATAGAATTTTCTGAACTACTTCCATCTATAATATTACCATCACAGTCCAAAGTAACATCATCAGCCCCTATAT
>CAYXHN010000027.1:0-12457 GCA_964464955.1 uncultured Methanosarcinales archaeon | reverse complement strand
AGAACCCTGTTTAAATCGCACTGAGGCTGTGCAGCGAGTGCCATAAATAGTATTAAATTTTTGTTTATATGTCAATTGAAAGAGTAAAGAAACTATCGATAACCTAAGATATAGTTATGGTTGTAGAAACTTCATTATTTCCTTCGTCAAGCTCCTGGATGTTTCTTCTATGATCTATGACCAATCTTGGATAATATATTCCTGAAGAGGCGTAAGATATTGATTTTACTACAAAGAGTCTTTTTCCTGGCTCTAAAGAAGAGACAATACCTGTCTTGTCTGCATCACTGCTGCCTGTATACAGCTTGTAGCCTATGTTCTCTGCTTCTGTTTCGCCTATGTTCTCTATGTCAAAGACCATATTTATAGAATCTCCTGCTGAAGGCGATTTTGGATATTGGTTAAATATGTATTCTGCTTTAAGGTCTGGAAGGTCTGTCAATGATGCATCTATACAGCTTCCACTTTTGCATCCGTCTGAGCAGGATTCTTTTAGTTTAGGGCTGTCAGAGTGATCGCAGTTTCCTGCATCGCATGTCCATGTCCTGTATATCTGATAGACATCGCCGTTATTGCAATAAGGAGCCTCAACATAGCTGTCTGTTCCGCAGTCTGAAGCGCTTAAACAGCCGGAGAATAGGCATGCTCCGTTAAGGCAGCCGTCTGAACATGTATCCTTTGTCTGTATATTATCTGTATATCTGCAATAGGCATCGTTTGTGGCAGGGTTGTGGCATGTCCATGTCCTGTATGTCTGCTTTATCTGGTTGCCTTCGCAGTAAGCTTCACCTACATAACTGTCTGTTCCGCAGTGCGTATCTAAGCTGCAGGTGTATTCGTCTGATGATGTTGATTCCATGCAGTAGCCGTTTGAGCAGCCATAGCTGCAGTCTTCTTTCTTCTTCTCTTCAACTTCTTTTACGCAGGAGGATGATGCAGTTCCAGGGGATGTGCAGCTGTATGCGGCGTATTTTCTATAGGAATCGTCATTTTTGCAGTATCTCAGGCCTTCCCATCCTTCATCTCCGCAGTCTGAATTAGCATAGCATTCTATGTCTGTGCAAACTCCGCTTTCGCAGGCATCTGTGCAGCTGTCTATAAGCTTCTCATTGTCAGAGAACTCGCATCTTGAAGATGTTGTTCCAGGAGATACGCAGTTCCATTCTCTCTTAAGCCTGTAGACGTCATCTTCTTTGCAGTAGTTGTAGCCAACATAGTAATCATCTCCGCAGTCTGAATCTGAGGAGCAGGTTATCTTCTCTGTTGTGCAGGAGCCGTCTTTACATACATCTGTGCAGTCCTGCTTTAACCTTGACTCATCTTCATAATCGCATGAAGAGGAAGAAGTTCCGTTGTTTGAACAGACAGATTTTCTGTATATTCCGTAAAGATCCCCTCCAGAGCAGTAATTATTACCTGCCCATCCGTAATCAGGACAATCTGAATCTGAAAAGCACTCTACTGAAACACAAGAGCCGTTTTCACAGGCATCTGTGCAGGTTTGTTTCAGGATGCTTGAATCTGTGTAAGAGCACATCGAAGATATTGTCCCTGGATTATGGCAGGTATAGTCTCTGTAGGCTTGATAGACATCTTTTCCAGAGCAGTATTCTGTCCCTATATAAGAATCTGTTCCGCAATCAGTCTCATTGAAGCAGGCAATTGGGACATCATTTACTGTTATAGATATTGTCTGGGATCCATTCAATTCTCCATCTGAGGCAGTTATCTTTGCTGTATAATTGCCGTCATCTCCTAAATCAGTCTGCCATTCTCCAGATGAATTTAATGGCAGGGAAAAGTGGTATGTTATGCTGTCTCCGTCCGGGTCTGTGGCGTTTGGTGTGACTGCTGCTAATTGGGTCTCGTTTATAGTTATGTTAGCTATAGGCTGAAGTATTGGGGGCCTGTTTATGTTAAAGACCTCTATGCTTATCTCTTTGGTATCATTTAATTCTCCGTCTGAGGCTGTTATGTTTGCAGTGTAGTTTCCTGCTGAAAGGTAGTCTGTCTGCCACTGGCCTGAGGAGTTTAGAGGAGATGTGAAATAATAAGTTATGTTGTCTCCGTCCGGGTCTGATGCGTTTGGAAGCATTGTTAAAAGTTCAGATTCATTCAGAGTTATGTTTGCGATGGATTGAAGAACAGGCGGCCTGTTTACATCCAATATAGTTAAATTCCAGCTTATTGTGATTGTATCATAACTGTCATTTATAGCTGCTGAGATATTATGTATGCCTTCACTATCATAATCAGATACTAGTGTCAATGTTGATGTGTTTTCTGAAAGCAGTAATGAGTCTAAGTACCATGAATAAGACAATACATCTTCGGGATCAGGATCTGTTACATTGACTGAAAAGGTTATGTTTTCTGTCTCGTTTATGATCTGATCTGATGATGGAGAATATGAGGTTATATTCGGAAGCCTGTTTAGATTGAGAACAGTTATAACTACAGTTCTTGTTGTCTGGTTTATAGAATCTGATGCAGTTATGTTTACATTGTATGTTCCTGCTGATGAATAATTGGTCTGCCATTCTCCAGATGAATTTAATGGCAGGGAGAAGTGGTATGTTATGTTGTCTCCGTCCGGGTCTGTGGCGTTTGGTGTGACTGCTGCTAATTGGGTCTCGTTTATAGTTATGTTAGCTATAGGCTGAAGTATTGGGGGCCTGTTTATGTTAAAGACCTCTATGCTTATCTCTTTGGTATCATTTAATTCTCCGTCTGAGGCTGTTATGTTTGCAGTGTAGTTTCCTGCTGAAAGGTAGTCTGTCTGCCACTGGCCTGAGGAATTTAGAGGAGATGTGAAATAATAAGTTATGTTGTCTCCGTCCGGGTCTGATGCTGATGGAGTTATTGTTATGAGGTCTGTCTCGTTTGCTGTTATGTTTGCTATTGTTTGAAGTACTGGTGCTTCATTGTTGATGATAAGGTCAGTGGATAGATTATTGTTTGCCTCATCTGATTCTATGATATAGTTTTCAGGATCTATGACTGCGCTTATTATTGTGCTGTTATAAGATGATGTGTTGAATGTGTGGTTGAAGCTTCTTGTCTGGCCCGCAGGAAGAGTTATTGACTGATTTATTGTTGATTTGGTTGTGTTGAATATCAATATCGTGTCGATATCTGCAGAAGCATTGTTTTTTATGATTGCTGTTATAGTAGTGTTAGCCCCTCTGTCAAGAGGGTTAGGAGATAATGTTAAGTTTTCTATTATTATATCTGCAAGATCATAATAAACTTTTAAGTTTGATATGTTTAAGTATCCTGCTTTTGCTGTTGTAAAGTTTAAAGGAATCTCTACATAACTGTCATTGTCTGCATCTGTGTATGCACTTACATTTATCCTGCTGCTGAAGTCAGGAATGGTGTTTAAGGTGTAAAGATGGTCTGTATAGTTCCAATGGTATTGGTCAGCTGGATAAAAGCTTAGATTTTTTATGTAAGATATGTTTTGTGTGTACATTGAGAACTGGAAGTCTCTGCTGTCTATGCTTCCGCCTGAGTTCGGATTATACCATTTTCCGCCAGGATATTGGTCAGCAGTTGTTGTCCTGTATACATATGCAACCCCATCATATGGGTCAAGAGTTCCCACAACAAGATAATATTCTGTTTCAGGAGTTAAAGGGTCATAATCTGAGAAATTGAATGACTTCCATCTGTAGCCCCTATTTCCATCCTTGTTTTCTATATAGGAGTCATCAAAAGATTCTCTTGGAACTATTGCTTCTGTTATATCCACCCCAACATCATTTACAACATTGTCTTTTCTTATCCTGAGGAACGGTGGCTCTGTTATAACAGAAAGATTATCTCTTGGAGTCATGTTCATCTCAACCCTGGCTATGCGGTTCTCGCTGATGTTGATGCTTTGGGCTTCCCAGCTTGTCTCTTCAAAATTTCTGCTACCATCTCCAACCGGCTGATTGATCTTTTTTTCTTCATGAACTATCTTTTCTCCATCCACATCCAGCAAAGCGTAATTTACTTTTGAATATGCTGGAAGTTTTATGGTCAGTTGTTGGTTGCCTTTGTCTGTCATATTTAGATATTTGGAGTATGATGAATCTGAAAATTTTGTCAAAAGCTGCTCTTCTGCTCCCATGTAATATCTGAGTGAGGTGTGTTGGTTGTTTGATTCGTTTATCTCTGTGATGATGTCTGAAGGATCTGCTATGACAGTTATATTTCTTAACCCAGTATCAGTTATTGTGTAGGATACTGATGCTTTTGCTGAAGACGATGCAGGGATAGAGGGAATAGTATCATTACCTATGAGATTTGAATTGTCATAGAAACTTACAACCACGTCTTCTCCAGGCCTTATGCCTATGTTCTCGATAGTTGCATTTAAAATCAGATTATCTTCGTATGCAGGGATGTCTTCTGAAAGGCTTAATGAAGATATCTTGAAGTCTGCTCCTAAGTCTGTCAAAAGGTCAAACTCATAATCAAGAGAATTCCCGGAATCATCTACAGCCAGTATCCTGAACCTGACTTTTGTCGTTGTTATTCCAGAAGGAAGCGAGGTATTGTAGACATTTCCTGAACTGGTCAAGGATAATGCATGCCATGAAGTGTCATAATACCACATATCAACTGAGGCAAGAGTTCCGCTAACAGGATCAAGCTCAAATTCGAATTCGTTTGTCTTTTCTGTATATACAAAGTCTGAATAGAGATTGTCTGTGTACATATGAAGATATTTGAATGCAGGAGGATTCTTGTCTGCAAGAGATGTATCAAAGGTTGCGTTTACTCTTGCTGAATTTTCTATGGTGTTTAAAGTAAAGTTGTTCTCCACCACAAGACTCCATCTTCCCTGGGTTATGGAAAAGTTTATCTTGTCAAGAGAACCGCTTGAGTCAAGTGTTCCTGAATCATAAAGCTTGTATGATCGGTTTGTATCATAAACATCATCATAGGTCTGCGAATAAAAATAATTGCTCTCATTTCCTTTGTAAGAATTTGCATATATTTTTGTGTTGGTATTTCCAAAACCAGCATACCAAAAATGTCCGGATTCAGATACTTTGTATATGAGATCATCTTTGAGCCATACGGTCTCATCTGAAAGCTCAGTTCTAATATGAGTTGTGTTTTCTGCATAGAAGTTCGGGCTTTTGGTATATGTCTCATCAGTAAAATGATCCATAGCCTGAAGACCATTCTTCTTGCACCAATAGTTTGGATCGTTTAAAGGTGTATAGAACATGTCTGCATATGATCTTTTTCTCATCCCATCTATGGTCCAGCCCAAAGAATCACAACCACCATAATATCCAAGATTGTAATCTTCTGTAATGTCTGGATAGTAAACTCTCATCTTTTTCATAGTATCTGGACCAAGATCAAAGGTATAGTTTGAAGTTATATCTGTTACAATGCCGTATTCATCATAATGTACATCTTCATAATCAAAAGGATGCCTCCATATAAGTGCATAATCATCACTCATATTTGAAACGTATATAGGCAATGTATCAAATTCAACTATAGCTGAAGATGCAAATTTCAATGACCAATGATTAAGAAGATTTTTATCTGGAACATATCTGAAATCTCTGCTGGATACGGTTCCGCTTGTATCTGTTATGGGATTGTTGTCTATATCTTTAAAGCTAAAATTCACAAGATGTACAGCTTCTTCTGCATCTATAGTTATTGTGCTGTCATTAATTGAAACATTTTCTCTTATTACCCATTTATCTCCTGGGTTGAAAGAAAAATCTGCTCCGAACTTCACAACAATATCATAAACTCCTGGATCAATAGGCGCTCTTAAGGGAGATGTTGTTTCATATGTGTATTTTGTATTGTTCCTATCATGAATGTGAACTACTCCTTTAGCATGTGCTCCTGCTTCCTTAAAGTGTATCTCGCTCATGCTGCTCTTCATGAAATATAAAGGTATTCTCAGTGCTTTTGTTCCGTTTGCATATATGTGTCCTTCATACTCTCCATTTGCTAATTCAGAATTATTAACATAAATATTGAATGTGAAACTCATGCTTTCTCCTGCAGAGATAGAGAATTCTGTCTGGTTGAAAGTTACATCTATACCTGCCTGGCCAATATCTGTGCTAAGGTTATAGTTTATGGTTGAATCTCCAAGATTTTTTATAGTGAATATCTGGGTCTTGTTGAAATCTGGATTGACGCTTTCGTCAACACCAAAGCTTTTTGATGTTGGTGTTATGGCTGCGTCTGTGTTTATTGCTTTCAATGCGTCAATTCTTCCTGTTCCCTGCGCAAATATGGATTCATTAAGATCGTCAGCTGTATTGATTATCGCTGCTCTTACTTCTTCATTATCCCATTCAGGATGCATCTGTTTCAATAAAGCTGCTGTTCCTGATACCATAGGGCAAGCCATAGATGTTCCTGACATCTGCTTATATCCTGTAGCAGAACAATGCGTGCACGAACCAGAGGGAACTGTTGATTGGATTTCATAACCAGGAGCGACTACATCCGGCTTTATGTTATAGTTTGCTGTAGGGCCGCGGCTTGAGAAAGATTGAATATTATCATTTGAATCTGTTGCACCTACCGTCAATGACAGGTTTGCATTACCTGGAGAGTTTATAGTATAGGATGATGGTCCTGAGTTTCCTGCTGAAGAGACTACGACTACACCTTGCTGGAAAGCATTGTTTGCTGCTAATGACAATGCTGAGTTTTCATCTCCTGAACCTCCAAGGCTCATGGATATTATGTCTGCTCCTGCATTTGTTGCATTTTCAATTGCAGCTATTATGTCTGAGATTGAACCTGAACCTTCTGAATTCATAGGCTTGTAAGCGAGGAGTTTTGCTTTTGGAGCTATGCCTTTCACTGTTCCGTCTGCTGCTGCTATCCCTGCGCAATGAGTTCCATGGCCGTTGTCATCGAAAGGGTCATTGTCATCATTTACAAAATCATATCCTCCGATCACTTTTTCGCAGCTGCCTTCAAGGAATTCAGGAGTATCGCATGCTCCTAAGTCAGGATGAGTGTAATCTATGCCTGAGTCTATGATAGCTATAGTTATGCCTTCTCCTGTTATGTTATTTCCAGAAGAATTCTGCATTGCCCAGACTTTTGTAGCGTTTATTATCTCTGCACTTTCAGTTATGTCTAATGTGATGATCTCGTCAGGGTAGACTGCTTTTACTGCATCTGAAGCCTTTAGCTCTTCTATCTTTTTTGAATCTACTTTTAATGCGATGCCCTCTATAATTTCGAGTTCTTTTTTCCTAATCTTTTCTTTATTTGAAGAGATTCCAAAGAGGCTTTTTTTTGAGAGGATGTTTTCTACTTTTTCTATGGAGCTTTTGAACTTTTCGTGCTTCTTTTGCTTTAATGTCTTTTTTTCACTTATGCCTGCTGATACCATGAATTCCTCAAAAGGATTTTCTTCAGGTTCTGTATCAAGAACAAGGATGACATCCTCCTGGGCATCTTCATAATTTAGCTTGTATGCGCCTGGCCTTGTCTGGGTTATTGTTATTGGATTTTCTCCATGGTATTTTGTTATATCTACTTTTATAGTGCCGTTTTCAGATGTTATGGTATTATCTGCTATGAGTTCATCAAGGGACTCTGCGCAGATGATTGTAGAGGATAAGGCTAGAAATAATATAAATATGCCTAACTTTAGCTGTTTTGAGTTTTTCATCACTAAATACCCTCTTAAAGCCAGATTAGCTCCTCACAGAGGTAAAAATGAAATTATAACTTATATATCTTTCGAAATTGGATCAGGTATTGTATTGGTATATTATTAAAGCCTGATCTGCCTTGGGATAATGATTTAAAAATGATAATTTTTCGGTTAATGAGTGCATTGTGATAATGATATTTCAATCTTAATTTTTAGGTCAGTTGATTTGTCTTGTGATATATCTTATTATTAAAAAGGTTCAACCCTTATCAATAAGTGTGCTCACTATGTTCGCACACACTATAGCGCGGAAGCAAAGACGTAGAGTTCTAAATGGGTTTAAGCTGGGTGCTAAGTGGATTTTAGCTGAATATTTAGTTTGCTTGGCTGAGAGAGCAGTCAATTGAAAACAAAGCCAGAACTCATCTTAAGATGGACTGAGACTGTGCAGGAGCAGGCGAAGCCTGTGAGTGCCATAAAAAGTATTGAATTTTAAGTTGTTTTTTAGAAGTATTAAAAAATTGAGTGCAATGGACTAGAAATCTGATCGAAAGGTGGGATATCAATGATATTGATAAAAGCCTGACTCAAATAGGGATTGAAAATTTTAATTTTAAGGATAACAAATAAAGAATTAAAAAAATAAGAAAAAAAGAATTATCTCTTTTTCTTTACTATCAGGGCTATACCGATGATAGCTATCAATACAGCAAGCACCATGCCCATACTTGAAAATTCTGGAACAGAACCATTTCCACCATTTCCGCTCCCATCATCATCATTCAACGCGAAGCTTGAGAACTGGTCAACATAGAAGGTTAGTGTTCCTGTTTCCTCATTCCAGTTTACAGGATCGCAGTCATTTCCGCATTCAGGCCATGAGTCTCTTGGATCGCTGGCCAGATGGAAATCTGTGTCCTTGTATACTATAGGAACTCCGCTTCCATCAGTTATATAGCCTGAAGGGTCAACATTGTATAGCTCGACTTTTGCTGTAGGGTGGTTTATCCAGTAGCTCATCTTATTCAGGATGCTGTCTGAGTCAACTGAGATGAATCCGTTCTCTATCCTTACGTTTGAATAAGCCAAAGCAAGATCCCAGATAAAAGGGAAATTTCCTTCAAATGTTACCTTTCCAATCAGATCTCTCTCTAATGAGAAAAAATAGACTGAGTTCTGGTAAGCATGGTCTGGATCTGATTCTCCCTGATATTCAGATATGTCATCTCCGGCTGTGCTTAGGTCTGTTGTTCCAGAGCCGTCAAAGTAGCTTGTATCTACTGTAATGTCTGAGCCTAGGTCTGGGATTGAAAGAACTTTAACATCCACATCCTTGTCTGCTGTGCCTGAGCCGTCCTCTGCAGTTATTGTTACAGTCCCTGTACCATGATAATCAGAATTAGGTACTATCTCAAGCTCATCTCCGTTGATCACGTTTGCGTTTATTCCTGAAGTTGTGCTTTTAATGCTGTAAGTGCATCCAAGATCACATCCTGAATCTATCTTGGTAGACAGTACTGTTGATGAGTCAGTTGCGTCTTCATCTGTTGCTACACCTATGGGGTCTGATGTCCAGACAGGAGCTGCATATGCTGCTGCAGACAATAACAGAATTCCTAAAACAAATATTATACTTTTTTTCATTTATTTTCACCTCTTGGTTGATAATTTTATTATATTATGCTGCCGGCATATATAAATTTTATGCTCTTTTTTTGGTTTTATTCCTGTCAATCCTGAACAGGTGCTTTATCCTGTTTTTAAGAGATACGCACGTCTTGATATGACTTCTGTACTTGTCCCTGCTCCTGAACTTCTTTTTGCAGACAGGGCAAGTGTATATGCTGACTTTTCTTCTTGGCCTGTATCTCTGGAAATATATATAGCTTATGCCGAATGTAAAGCAGAGTATTATTATCAGGATTATCCGTATAATGTCTGAGATGCATTCATGCATAAACAGATAAACTGAAAGCACTATGATGATGAGCTCGAGCAGTGCTTTTATCTTGCTTGCATTGACCCTTTTGAGCTCATCTTTAGTATCATTGTACTTATGATCATAATATGCTGCTATTATCGTGAACAAGGCAAATGCTGCTGCCAATGATATTATCGCCCACCACGGGATAGGACAATATGCCGGGGATTCAGGGGTTGGAGGAGTACATGCCTTTATTTCTTTAGGCCTGTAAGCTGTAGAGAAACAATATTTTTCTGGATAAAGTTCAGCCATGTCTGTGCAGTTCCTGTACTGCCTTCCTTCTGGAAGACACGGACCCCAATCTGTGCATGTCCAGTTTGTCAGGCAGCCTCCGCTTGAGTCTGGCTCCTCATTATTATCTGAATATGACGGGCACGGTCTTTCTGTTATAGGGATGTCGGTAGGGATGCTGCAGGCAATTATATCATAGCATTCTCTTGTCTGGTTAATCGTTGTATTTGTGCATTCTGTCCAAGGTGTGCAGGACCATTCTGAGGTGCAGCCTGAAGAGCCTCCTCCTGGTGATGAGGGGGAAGAAGGGTTTATGACTATTATATTGTGGGTCTCTGAGAATGATGTGTAGTTTGAGGTTTCAGGGTGTTTCAGCAGGATGGTATATGTTCCTGAGTTGTTGAACTGTGTTATGTTTGCTACAATATTGGTATCATTATTTATCAGGGTTCCATCTATATACAGCTCTATTGTCGTATCTCCATCTAACAGTATACCAGTTATATTTACAGTGTCTCCCTTGTTGATGCTTATGTCTCCATCTGTCCCATTTAAGAGCAGGTTTACAGAAGATGAAAACTTATCTATCTGCATTGTAGATGTATTTTCTGAATATGTATAATTCTGAGAGGATGAATTGCAGGTATAGTTATGCAGGCCTGCTGGCAAGTTTACTTCTTTATTATTTTCTGAAGCAGTTACGTCATTTCCATTCCTGTATAATCTTGCTGTTGTCTGGGGGTCTGTTGATGAGCAGGAAGCATTTATCTTTGAAGAGACCTTCTGAGGCGAAGAAGGATTTATGTTCAATGAGCAGGATGAAGATGCTTTTTCAACTGTGTATGTCCATCGGTCTGATTCAACCAAAAAGCCAACTGTGTCATTAGCATAACTTTTCCAAACATATGTTCCTGCTGCAAGTTCTGTCTGGTTGTATAAGTACACAGAACTTAGGTTATACATGCTGTGATTATTTAATGTTCCTGTAAAATTATGCTCTATCAGAGCTGTATCCATATGATTCTCATTGTCTATCCAGGTTATATTGAACTGGTATAATGTTCCCGGGCTGTAGGGATTTCCTGACTGAATGTTTGTCTTGTTATCGCTCCATGCTGGAGGTCCTCCTGAAATATTTACAAAGACTGTCTTTGTATCATTTCCCCAGCCGTCAGTTACATATGCCTTGAATATCCAATCACCTACATCTTGATAATTCCCAGGATTTCTATACCAAGAAACTGCATTTGTACCTGTCTGATTAACTATTGTGCCGTTTTTTGTTATAACACTTGTCAAAGGATCATTATCTAAATCTGTTGAAGGGCCTAATGAATGGCCAGCAATTATATAATATGATATATTTGATTCATTAGCTATTATTACATAATGTGTTGAATTTATAGGTGGAGATGATCCTGATACTGCAAATGCTCCAATAGTCGGATCTTCATTAGGGATCTTATACTCCAGTATTGAACTGTTTGCAGTGTCTGTTGTGTTTGTGCAGTTTATCTGGATGGAGACTGTCTCCAGAACAGGATAGGAGTCTGTTGCATTGGTTAAGTTTATTGTGAACTGGTTTGAAGAGAAGTTCAGCATCTGCTTTGTCCTAGGAACAGGGTTTGATGCGCTGTAATGAGTAAGATTGCAGGCTATGTTTCCCTGAAGATTGTTTATAGTTGCATTTATCTGAAGAGTATGGTTTGAGAAGTTTGCAGAAGTGATATCATTAGAGGGTATATCAAAGACTGCAAAGCCTGTTATGCCATCTCCGATGAAAAATAAGGCTAATGAGAGAAGTGAAACTAAAATAATTGCACCTATATAACTTGCCCTCTTTTTGTCCATCTTAAGCTAAAAATACCTCAAAATCACTATTATCTATCTTGAGAGGATAATTAGTTTAAATATTTTGCTTTTTATGAGAATTTATAATAAAAAAATAAAAAAATAAAAAATCAGCCTTCCACTACTTGTTCTTCAGCTGTTGAAGCGCCTGAGCATGTCACGGTCTTGACTCCTCTGTTTGAGGTGTCGCCTCCAAACCATACTGCAACCTGGATTTCTCCTCCATCTGAGGGGATCATCTTTTCCTTAAGCTGCTCATTTCCGATCAGATCAGAACATACAGTGTATTCATCAGGTGCTATCTCTTCTTTGTCGCATTCAAATTCCTGCATATTCATGCCTTTAACCTGGATACGAAGGTCGCTCTGATGGCTTTGAGGGATAGCAGTCATAACTTCATCATTAACATTTGCGATGATAGCGCTGATTGTCTTTCCGTCGCACTCAACATCAGAAAGTATTCCTCTTGCACCATAAGCTATCTCTCCTTCTTCTGTCACTTCTGGTTCTTCTGTCGGCTGAGGTTGTGCATCTTCAACCGCTTCTGGCTCTTGTTCTGGTTCTGGTTCTGTTTCAGGAGTTTGCTCTGGCTCTTCATCTTTGCCACATCCGCTTACCATCAGCAGAATTCCCACTGCCAGTACACTCAACAATATTGTTGTTTTCTTCATTTCTTATCACCTATCAAACTTTTTCAGATTTTGGAAGTGCTTGAAACAATGTTTCAAGCACTT
>CAYXHN010000026.1:0-12825 GCA_964464955.1 uncultured Methanosarcinales archaeon | reverse complement strand
TGGTAAATTCAAACAAGCTAAGGACTCTTAATTATTTAACTGTCAAAGTTGGGTATTTACTTAACACAGATACTATAAATGAATTGCTAGATTGCACAAAATACGATTTAATATATACAACAACAAAAGGTCTTAATTTTGGGAGCACTATAGCCGTTATTACTGGGACTATGGCATTACCTTTTTATTCTGCCAAATACGGATTAGAAAAAATATCTAATAAAGAATAAATCTATAAAAGCAATGGACACTTATCTCCTTTTTTCTAATTCTTCATATATCTCTCTTTCTAATGCTGCTAGCCCTTCACTCCATTTAAGCACATAAGAAAACTTATTATCTAAACCTTTAGCTAATTCCCTTGCCTTCTTCGGATCTATAGAATCTCCTTTACAAGACTCTACAAAATTAGCTATAGCATTATTTATCTGGTGCTCTATTTTAAGCAGTTCTCTGGATATTGACATTAATTTTCTTCCATAATTCTTTTCAATATCCTCATATTTTTGAATTTTTCTTGATAAATTGTTTGCCAATCCGACATATGCACCAATACCTACAGAAAGCTTTCTCAATTCTCCAACTTTTTTCCTTAGCTCAGTAATATTCCTTCTTGCAATATTTCCACTCCAGTCTCCACTCAAAAGCCTTACTATCTCTCCAAGAATCTCTTTAGCTTGATCAATCTTGCTTGATTCTCTTCTTAGCAACCTCTTAGATTTTCTTCCTGCGTCTTTTACCTCTTTTTCTTCTTTCTGTGCGTCATACTTTCTTTCTTCTTCCATTTCTTTTTTGCTTTTAATGAGTCCAGATATCGCATTGGCCTTTCCTTTGGTAAATGCTTTCATCAACAAACCAATTATCGATAAAAACAAGAAAATTCCAGAAATTAATACAATCAGAGACACCAGGCCCCCAATAGTCTCGGAATCCTCAAGGAAATTACCATAAGCTTCTATAGCGTTAATCAAAATGAAATGCACCACAAATAGAGAAGAGAATATTATTGTCGCTCTATGTTCTTTTCCAAAAGACCTAAACAAGATAGTCAAGACGATCACAATGGATGTTATAATTATTATAGTTGTAAGAATTGGGCCTCCAACTTGAAACAGCGATGTTCCTTTAGATTTTAACCAAAATACAAAACTAAAAGTAATCAACAATCCTATGGAAACACTTATTCCTGATCTGAACTTATTATCCATATTAGAAGCTCCTTTTTTTAGCCCCCATTGTATCAATGAGAGAAAAAACATGAAAATTAGTACAGCATCAAAGAAGAGTGGAGATGTTTCATATAAATTTAAAATTCCATTAAAATTTAAAAGTAAATTTTCTATCCCACCTAAACTCTGAGCAAGGACGATATGGGAGCACAATGCAGCCATAATTATAAACAAAACCAAATGTGATATCTTTTTTTTATCCACCATAAACACCTTAATAATGAATGTTTATATTCAATCCTATATAAATATTTCTATTTTGATCTTAAGAATTAATCTCTACTCAATCTTGACCTTTCCGCCAACAGCCTGTCCAGGCATACCTGAATCAAATATTACTCTCACTCTCCCTTTATTTCCGTGAGCAGCAGAAACCTTTCCTTTCAGTTCTTTGCCTGCAGGGCTTGTCCAGATAACTCCTTTTCCAACAAGAGAGCCAGCTTTCTCTTTATCTTCAACACTATCAGCTACAACTATCATCTGCCTGTCATACTGGTGATGTCTTGCCATCCGAAAATTCTCTATAACTCCTTCCATGTCCAGAAAGAACAACATCCTATTTAAAAAGGTTACGAAAATGTGCAGCATTTTCTAACCTCCAAGAAACCCTATTTCTTGACAGGTTACGAAAATACATCTATTTTATGCCATAACCTTTCGCCAGATTGACCAGCATCTTTTTAAATAGAATAATATATACACGAGAATGCAAATTTTTGAGATTCCTTATTATGAAAGCCTGGAGCATATTGTAGATACTCTTAAAGACAGGAAAAACATACTTGCAGTAGCCTCACACGGTCTTCACTGCCTTTCCCTGCTCTCAAAAGGCACAGAGCAGCTGACAGCAGTCGATACAAGTCCTGAACAGGTTGCCTTAAATTACCTTTACAAATCATCAGTGAAGAACTTTTCACAAGAAGAATTCATAGACACATATGTAACTCCTGGTTCAAGAGAGAAAAGAAAACAGGCTATAGAAGATAGATGGAGGACCATATCAAATGATATTCCAGACAGATATCATAAAGACATATCAGAAATCCTCAACAACACTGCAGAATACGGCTCATCTACACTCATCAGATATTCTGAAGAAAACGTATCCACTTTTTTCCCTTTTGCAGGTTCAGATAACCAGTACAAAAACCTAAAACAAAAGATATGTTCAGGAAATTTCAATATAATCCAGGAAAGCATAATATCTGCTTTGTCCTATTCAAAAGACCTTGATGGCATATATTTCTCTAATGTTTTTGAATGGTTAACTGAAGAATCCGAGGATATACAGGAAAACGCAGCAAAAACATGCAGTTCAGCATTAAAAGAAAATGGAATCGCTTACATATCCGAGATAAAGCTCCATCCTGAAAACAAGATGCAGAATATGTTCTTTGGACAGGACATGTCAATATTTAGATCCATCGCAGATTCAGAGGATTGGAATGATCATTTTGATATAGAGATAAAACCTCAAAAGACAAAACTATCACACTATAATGCATCAATAGCAACAAAAACTAATCTCTGATTTCAATTTTCTTAATATTCCCTTCAATAGCTTTCTCCATCTTCAAAAGCTCTTCTTTAGAAAAAGGCTCAACTTCCTTAAACTTGTTGTCAATCATATCTTCACTGTTCCTGAAGTTCTGGATGACATATTTCTCAGCATTTTCAATCATCTTAGAGATAGAAATAACTTCTTCCTTACCAACTAAAGATGGAACTACTGTAGTCCTAAACTCATGTTCGATCCCGGAATTCTTGATCAAGCTAATGCTCTTTTTTATCTTTTCAATATCAATAACAACACCAGCAGCCTTAGAATAACCCTCAAAAGAGCTTTTCACATCCATGGCGATGTAATCAACAAGATTCTCCATGATAATCTTCTCAAGAACTTCGGGAAATCCTCCGTTTGTATCCAGCTTAACTTTCAATCCTCTAGCTTTGACTCTAGCTATAAACTCAAGCAGACCTTTCTGCAGGCATGGTTCTCCTCCTGTTATGACAACAGCATCTATCCACTTTTTCCTCTTGTCCAGGAGTTCAAAGATATCATCTTCAGATATATCTTCCCCTTCTCCATAGACCAGCCCAGGATTATGACAGAACCCGCATCTGAAATTGCATCCAGGAGTAAACACAACTATAGAAACATAAGGCGGATAGTCAATAAGAGAACTTTTCTGCATTCCTTTAATTATCATCTTGGTTCTTTACCTCATCTCTTGTTTTCTCAGGCATATACGCACATATCCTGTCCTTATGAGACATTTAGATGCGATGAAGCCGCATCCAAAACCGGCCACATATTTATTCATGCCTCTGATTCAACTGTGCTTATCAGACTAGGAAAAAATGCAGCTTTCTTGGATATTTAATAATCTTATCATCCAAGCTGCTTATTCTCAACCACTCTTTTGACTTCTTCTATACTGTTTGCTCTGGAAGATTCTTTTCCATCTTCAAAGAAAACAACAGTTGGAACATTGCTTACCTTAAGCTCACGAGCCTGTTCCAACCCTTCTTTTTTAGTAGCGTCTATAAATTCACCTTCTACATCCTGGACCCCATTAAGAAATTCCTTTATCTTGGGGCATTTTGGGCACATGGGTGTAAAAAAAAGTTTGTATTTCATATTTCTCCTCCTTAGCTCTTTACCTCGATCGGATTCTCCATCTTTTTCTCTACAGATTCTTGGATCTTACTCTTGAATTCAGTCTTAATGCTTTTTTCTTCCCTGAACTCAACCCGGTCTTTGTATTCCTCTTTTTTCCCCTTGTTCCAGTTCTGCACTGGTCTGTAATATCCTACGATCCGGGTATAGACTTCTGTGGCTTCTCCACATTCAGGGCATTCAAAATGCTCTCCTTTGATATAACCATGATTCTTGCAGATACTAAAAGTAGGGGTTATAGAAAAATAAGGCATCCTGGTATTGTATGCGATTTTCCTTACCAGGGTCTTTGCTGAAGAGCCATCCTGCATCTTTTCCCCTAGGAAAGTGTGGAACATCGTTCCTCCTGTATACAAAGGCTGTATCTTGTTTTGGTGCTCTATAGCTTCAACAGCATCATCGCTGAAATCAACAGGCAGCTGTGTGGAGTTTGTCAGATAAGGCTCCTCTTTTCCAGATGTGATTATATCCTTGTACATCTCCTTGTCAAGCCTTGCAAATCTATAGCTTGTGCTTTCAGCAGGGCTTGCTTCAAGATTATACAGGTTGCCGGTCTCTTCCTGAAAACCTTTGATCTGTTCTCTCATGAAACTCATAACTTCAACAGCAAAATCAGTGCCTTCTTTTGTTTCTATGCCCTTGCCTAAAAAGTTCAGTGAGCACTCATGCATCCCGCAAAGCCCGATAGTAGAAAAATGGTTGTTGAATGTTCCAAGATACCTTTTCGTGAAAGGCATAAGGCCGTTCTCAAGATTTTTATTTACCACTTCCCTCTTTATCTCAAGGCTTTCTTTTCCAAGCTCCATGAAATACTTAAGCCTGTTCAATAGTTCTTCCTTGCTGTTGCATTCATATCCAAGCCGGTTCATGTTGATGGTAATAACTCCTATCGAACCAGTAGAATCTCCTGGGCCCCACATTCCTCCGGGCCTATTCATAAGTTCTGTCTGATCAAGGTTAAGCCTGCAGCACATCGCTCTTATAGAAGAAGGATCCAGATTACTTCCTATATAGTTTTGGAAATAAGGGGTCCCGTATTTGGCAGTCAGATCAAACAATAGATGAGCATTCTCGCTGTCCCAGTCAAAGTCCTTTGTCAGATTATAAGTCGGGATAGGGAAGCTGAATATTCTTCCGTTTGCATCTCCATCTATCATAACTTCAAGAAATGCTTTATTTATCATGTCCATCTCTTTCTGGCAGTCTCCATATGTAAAATCCTGTTCTTTTCCGCCCACAACAGCTTTCTGCTCTTTCATATCTCCTGGAACAGTCCAGTCAAAAGTCAGGTTGGAGAAAGGATATTGGCTGCCCCACCTTGATGGGATATTCAATGAGAAGACAAGCTGTTGCATCGCCTGCTTAACATCCTTATAGTTCATCTTATCTGTCTTGATAAACGGGGCCAGTAATGTATCAACAGAAGAGAAAGCCTGTGCTCCTGCAAACTCCATCTGCAGGCATCCGATATAATTGACCATCTGATGCACCAAAGTGTTCATATGCTTTGCTGGCTTGCAGTCTACCTTGTTGGGAACTCCTCCAAAACCCATTGTTATAAGGTTCTTCAGGCTCCAGCCTGCACAGTATCCTATAACTCCATGGCTTAGATCATGGATATGCATATATCCTTTTTTGTGGGCATTAGCTATAGGTCCCGAATACATCTCATTGAGATTATAGCTTTTCATAACTTCTCCTGCAGCATAAAGCAGCAGTCCTGAGAAAGAAAAAGCCTCATTGGAATTTTCATTTACCTTCCAGTCAAGCCTGTCAAGATAGTTGCCTATAGTATTCTGTACATTCACAAAAGTACTCTCTGTCTCCCTTATGTTCTTGTGTTTCTCCCTGTAGATTATGAATGATTTTGCAGTTTTTGCATGTCCGTCCTCTATCAATATTTTTTCAACAACATCCTGGATATCTTCTACAGTGGGGACAGTGTTGCTGAACTTTTTGTTTGCTTCTTCTACAACCTTGCTGCTTATCTTTTTAGCCTCTTCTATATCATTTCCCCCTACAGATCTTGCAGCTGCAAATACTGCTTTTGTAATCTTTTCAGGATCAAAATCTACTACGTTGCCATCCCTTTTTTTAACTTTTATAATCTCTTCTGCCTCTATCCTTTCATAAGTAGAAAACCTTTTTCCACAGTCTTCACACATTCTTCTTCTTTTGTTTATCCCTTGATTTAATCTTTTATCAACAACCTTTGTATTCTCAGAATCACAGAACGGACATTTCATTTTTCATAACACCTCATTATTATAAAAACAAGCTTTTATTTAAACTTGTTTAACCACTGTTTAATTAACACAACATATTGTGTTTCCTATTCATAAAAACACAACATATAGTTATATTTTCAAAAAATTAGAAAATCTAATTACTATTTAAATATTATCTAATTTAAAAATATATTATCGAAAACAATCAATAGTTCATCATAAAGTGAAAACTCATAAGAACAGGTTTGTAAGTACCTCCACTATCCACCCAGTATACCTGGTTATTGCTATGACTACAATCGCAATAAAAACATGTTCTCCGATTATAGGCAGAGGATTTTCTTTTTTTATTCTTGAAAGCCTGTAATTATATCCTATAAGGATCAAAAATCCCCAGGCTACACTAACATAGACCGCAGCTATTATATCCAATAGGAAAAATGGCACTATAAAGCTTATTGCAAATACAATCTTGCTGAGCAGGGTCATACCTGCGGCTATCCATACATGTTTGTCTTTTATGCTCTGGGATTCTTCAGATATATGTATCCCCAATGAATCAGACAATGCATCTGCTATAGCTATAGCTACAAGCCCGCCTATAATTACCTTTTTAGAATGGGTCGTTGAATCAAGTCCTACAACAACACCCATAGCAGTTATAACAGCAGAAGTTATCCCAAACCCGAGTCCTTTTTCAATAGATTTTTCTTGGTTGTTCATTAGTATTCAATCCCCTTTTTTGCATTATATTTTGCAGGACTCTTTATAATCTTTATCTCATTTACAAAATCAGCAGCAGCACCAACTCTTTTTGAGTATTGTTGTTTCTGTTATTTAAATACTTTACCTATAAGAAAGAGAGCCTGGAAAAAAGAGGCACCATAGAAATCAGCCGAAATTGTATCACCTCCCCTGAAATGAGGAGTATGAAAATTTAATTCCTTTGAAAGGCTTATTTCCAGGATTCAAAGAAATCCCTGAGAATTTCTTTTACAAGAAATGCAAAGCATTCATCTCGCAACTAAAGTCGTGACTATTCTGCTTTTTTCAGTATAAAATAATATACCTACACCGGCCGAAAGGTAGAATTACTTTTGCCAGCATCATTTGATTGTGATTTTATAGGCAAACATAGATTAACTATAAACCTGGATTTTTGATTTTAAAATAATCTATCAAAAACTTAATCTTTTTTCTCAGAAATCTTTTTATTAATCTTCTCAACTAATTTATCTGCATCTATGCCGTGAGCAGTACATCCCTGTTCTATGTTCTCAAAATGTGCAGCAGCACATCCCAGGCAATGCATCCCCTCTTCCATGAAAACCTCTGCACTTTCAGGATGCTTTTCTACAACTTCAGAAATCTTGTCTTGTTTGGTTATCATTCTTTATCTATCCTATACTTATGATCGCTTAATCTAGTTATATTGTAATCAGAGATATTGTTCTTTTCTGCATATTCTTTTGCCTTTTCTTCGGTCTTGAAAGTCTTAGGCCTTTGCCTTGCTCTTCTTTTACTGTTCTTCCTGTTAGGAAGCCTTTTGCTGTAAAATGTAGATCCCATGTTGGAAAATACAAAACTTCAACTATTTATAAACCTTTTGAAAAATTAGTGATCAGAGGATATTCCTGCTATCGCAAGCATTATCAAAAGAGATATAATGCCTGCTGTAACATATCCCTCATAAATCTCATAGCTGTAATTGGGATTACATGATCACGATATGGATACAGTCCCAGGAATCTCTCTGCTAAGATAGCCATAATTAAGTAGCTATATTATCTTTTAGAAACTATCCTGATATCATTCTTTTCTGATTTTATAAACTTCTTTTCAAAATATCCTCAAAGTATAAAATATAGTATGACAGGCAGAAGCAAACAGCCCATAGACAGGGACTTCTTGACATTGAACAATGAAGGAAGCATGCCTATGAAAGACGATACAATGAGAACAAGCAGCCCTGTAAAAGAAGAAAAATAAAAAACAAGCAATGTAACCAATCCGATAACCCCTAAAGCCAGCTTGCTATAATCGACTTTTGTTATAAATCTTGAAAACAATCTTGTCAGGCCCATGGCCAGGAAAGTAGCTATGCCTCCTGCTATCAAAGCAGAGCATAAGAAAACCACAAATGTATATCTGTCGATGGATTTTAATATCTCAAGCACAGCTACAACAGCGCCATTACGGGCTTTCTCAAGAGTTAAAAGGGTAACCAGGCTAAAGACAAAATTCACAGTATTGATCCCTCCGACTAACACTATGAACCCGTAATTTCCAATCCTACCGACAATCTGAGAGCCGATTATAGCTGCCTGTGCAGCACCCAGCCCGGGAAACATTCCTGTAAGCGAGCCTGAAAATGTTCCAGCCCCCACAATCCTTGCAAGGCTTTTGGGGCCGATCTGTATGTCCTCTGTTATCTTCTGTTCTGGAATTACAGCCTTTTTCAGAAGAGACAGCACCAGCATGCTGATTCCAAAAAGCCCCGACAGCATCGGAAACAAAGGCTGTTCAAGGTTGGGAAAATTAAGCACTATTATCCCTAATATCCCTGTAAATAAAAATATAACCGTCCCTTTCATCTTTCCGCCAACACCTTTCTCTTTTGCTATCATAAAAATAACCACAGAAAGAAGTATCCATCCTATGTAGGGCTGAATAAAAGAATAAACTCCTGGAACAGCAGGGACAAGAACAGGGATGACAGCGACAACCGCAATCAGGCAAAGCAAGCTCCCTATGGTAGCAAGTTTCACAGCCTCAAAACCTCTTCCTTCAAGCAGCAGCTTATGCCCCGGAAGTACAGCTAAGGCAGTGTCTGCATCAGGAGCTCCCAGAAATATAGATGGGATAACATCAAGAAAGGTATGCGTGACAGCCATCGCAATGATAAAAACACCAAGCACAACAGGGCCTGCAAATCCTAAAAAATATCCTGAAACACTCACAAGTAAAAGGCTGACTAAATTTATATGTATCCCAGGGATAAGGCCTGTGATTATACCAAAAAAACATCCGATAAGAACAGCAGAAAGAATATCTAAGAACATCATGTCTTTTCCACCCTGTTGCCGATAACCTCTAGTTTTCCTTCATATTCTTCAACACTTCCTGTTATGATGACACGATCTCCCTCATCTATCATTACAGGCCCGTCCTTGAACAGGATAACATCTATCTTTTCTATCTTCTCCTGTGCAACTTCAAGAAAAATTACCTTGTCAAGATCATTTATCCTCTTAACTTTTCCTGAGATCCTTACATCTCTGTCGATATCAGAAAAATCAATCTTGTCTATGCTGGTTTCATCTACTTTAACACTTTCAGAAAACC
Source organism: uncultured Methanosarcinales archaeon (assembly GCA_964464955.1). Classification (GTDB taxonomy): domain Archaea; phylum Nanobdellota; class Nanobdellia; order Woesearchaeales; family WJKL01; genus WJJM01. Next base: position 3,343 of record CAYXHN010000026.1, on the reverse strand, counting down.
CCCACAGTACAGATATTCCAATCAGCGAGCATATCAAAGCAAGCTTTAACAGATTCTTCTCTTTCATTCTAACAAATCTATCAGAACTCTTTTTTAGTAAAAATTAAAACAGTTTATCCTGCCAGCTTATGGCAGTTACAGACTATTGACAAGCAGCATCTATTCTACAGTTACATCCCCTGAAGTACCCGGGTAGTTTGTAGTGCTGTACCACAGATACTCTCCAGTCTTGTTGAAAATATGCTCTACTGTCTGACCGTTAAGAAGATCCATCCCTGGATCAAGCAAAGGGCGGCTTTTTGTCCCATCATCCTCATACCTAAGGATATTGATCCTGTGCCTGAAATTAGGCTGTTCGCTGGTCCACTTCACAGTATCTCCAACATCAATCTCAATATCTTCAGGCTCTCCCTGAAAATTTATCATAGTTATCTCATGTATTCCTGCTTCTTCATCTTCCTCAGAAGTTTCATTATCTCCTGTATCTGTCTCATTTCCTGAATCTTCATCATCTGAATCACTATTATTGTCGATCAATCCTGCATCTTTGTTCATCTGTTCAAGCAATGACTTAGCGTCAGTCTCATTATTATCATCTGCCTGATCATCAGATGGATCTGCATCTTGGCTTGCATTATCAGATTCATCTGTAACAACAACTTCCATATCTCCATCTTCAGGCTCGTGTTCTATAACCGTCCCTTCTTCAGTCGGTTCACTGCCGCATCCACTAAGTGCAACAAATGCAGCAATCATGATTGTAATTAATATATATTTCATCTTTAATCAACCTCCTACCCTATTAAAGAAACATAGAAATCTCTTATTTATAAAGATATCGAAATTTATATAAATTAAACCTTTTTTGGATTTATTATGGTTTCAAAACTTAACATAAGCTCTACTAAGGAAATTAAGGTGCCTTCTAACATCATCGACCAGGTTATCGGCCAGGATAATGCGGTTAATGTGGTAAAGAAAGCTGCAGGACAAAGAAGACATGTTTTTCTTATCGGAGAACCTGGAACAGGAAAATCTATGCTCGGCCTTGCATTGGCAGAGCTTCTTCCTAAGGAAGAGCTTGTTGATGTACTTTCTCTTCCAAATCTTAACGACGAGAACCAGCCGATCATAAAATCAGTCAACGCAGGAGAAGGAAGGAAACTGATGAACAATGCAAAGCTTCAGTCAGCAGGAATTTTCCGCACACAGAATATAATATTTTTCATAATGTTAATATTTGCCATGATAGCGCCATGGTGGGCAAGATCATACTATAATTCTGATATCATGTTTGCAGCTTTTTTCCTGGGAGGCATGTTTTTCCTGGTTGCTTTTGTATTGTTCATGAATTTCGGAAAAAGGATGGCTGCTACAAAAGTACAGGCTCCCAAGGTAATAGTGGATAATTATAACAGAAAACAAGCCCCATTCTTTGACGCTACTGGAGCAAAAGCAGGTGCATTGCTTGGAGACGTACTCCATGATCCGTTCCAGTCTGGAGGGCTTGGAACCCCTGCACATGAAAGGGTTGTTGCAGGAATGATACACAAAACAAACAAAGGTGTCTTGTTTATAGATGAGATAGCTACACTTGAGCCTTCAACACAGCAGGAATTGCTGACAGCACTTCAGGAAGGAAAATATTCCATAACTGGCCAGTCTGAAAGATCTGCAGGAGCCATGGTAAGGACAGAGCCTGTCCCATGCAGATTTATATTGGTGGCTGCAGGAAATACAGAGACAGTAAAGCACATGCATCCAGCACTAAGATCAAGGATAAGAGGGTATGGATATGAGGTCCATATGAATGATACTATTCCTGATACACCTGAAAACCAGATGAAGATAGCAAGATTTGTAGCCCAGGAAGTCAATAAAGATGAAAAGATACCTCATTTTAGCAAAGGGGCTGTCATAAAGATAATAGAAGAAGCAAGAAGAAGAGCCAACAGAAAAGGCCATCTTACATTGAGATTGAGAGAACTTGGCGGCATGATACGTGCCGCAGGAGATATTGCCAGCGAAGAAAAATCCAAGCTTGTAGAGAAAAAGCACATTACTAAAGCAAAAAAGATCTCTCGTACACTGGAACAGCAGATAGCAGACAAATACATCGAAAGAAAGAAAGAGTATGCAGTCATATTGACAAAAGGCAAAAGGGTCGGAAGAGTCAACGGGCTTGCAGTCATAGGCGCCCAGAATGCATATTCAGGCATAATACTCCCTATTGATTCAGAAGTCACTCCCGGCGGAAAGGAAAAAGAGATCATAGCTACAGGAAAACTTGGGGGAATAGCAAAAGAAGCAGTAAAGAACGTATCAGCTATAATCAAAAAGTATTTTGGGGAAGATATAAAAGAAAAATATGATATTTATGTACAGTTCCTCCAGACTTATGAAGGGGTCGAAGGAGATTCAGCATCTATAGCAGTAGCAACATCGATAATATCAGCATTAAAAAAGCTGCCTATAAGGCAGGATACTGCAATGACAGGGTCTTTGTCTGTAAGGGGAGAAGTTCTTCCTGTGGGCGGAGTGTCCTCAAAAGTAGAAGCTGCAATAGAAGCTGGAATAAAAAGGATAATCGTGCCAAAATCAAACGTCAACGACATAGTGCTGTCAAAACAAAAATTAAGCAAAGTAAAGATCCTGCCGGTAGAGCACATTTTTGAGGTGCTAAAGGAAGCTCTTGACTGGAAAGGTAAAAAAAGCCTGCTTAAAAATCTGTCAGCTCAAAAATAGATTATTTACGAAAACTTTTTAAACAGTTCAGATTAGCTTAATATTAAAGATGATAAAAGATATACACGAAGTTAAGGAATGTCCTGAATGTGCAAGCACAGACATCATCCACAACGACAAGAATCAGCAGGTTATCTGCAGAACTTGTGGGATGATATATGAGCCGATGGCCGAAGAGCGAGAAGAAAAGTTCGAGAAAGCCGCAGGACTTGATAAGAAAGAAAAATAAGCTCATTGTTGCATTATTTATAGATATAGCTATTTACTTCCAATTTACTTCTACATCATCTGTTCTTTGATAAGGATCTATCTTGCTTTCTGCAATACTTGTTTTTTTCCCTGCTTTATATTCAATGATTCCCTGCCAGCATATCATCGCAGCATTATCGACCAAAAACTGCATCTCTGGAATAAAACACCTGGCTTTTCTTTCCTCACACATCTTTCCTGCCATCTCCTGGAGCCTTTTGTTGCATGCGACTCCTCCCCCAAGAAGCAGTTCTTTTTTCCCACAATGAGCCATTGCCCTCTCACTGACTTCAAGAAGCATTGCAAATACAGTCTCCTGTACACTGTAGCAGAGGTCTTCTTTTGAATA
>CAYXHN010000025.1:0-12853 GCA_964464955.1 uncultured Methanosarcinales archaeon | reverse complement strand
ATGGTTCTACCATTACAACCAAAGAAAGTTAAGTCACATAACTTGACAGAACCCTCATTTAGAAAACTTTATATAGGATGGTTGTTTTAAATGTACTATAAATAAAAGAGGTGGATACTGATGGCACTTGGATTGGCTGAATTAACTCTTGCTATAATTGTAGGAACATTAGCAGCTATTGTTTATTCTTTGAGAGTTCTTGTTCTTTTGGAAAGAAGGATATCTAAGATGGACGCTAATATAGAAAAGATAACCAAAAAGGTTCTGAAAGAAGAAAAAAGAATAGAAGAGATGGAAAAGAAAATAATGAGCAAGAGGAGAAAAAAGAGAAAAAAATAATTCTTTATTTTTTTTAGATTATGATATCTTTTCAATCTATATTAGATGATATTAGGAGTATCAGGATACAGGGCAGGGAAAACATAGCAAAAGCTTCTGTTGAGGCTGTGAAGATAGCTGCACATCACAATAGGGATAAAAGCAAAAAAGAGCTTCTGGAAGTACTGGAAGACGCAAAGCTTAAGCTTCTAAAAACAAAGATTACAGAACCGATGATGAGGAACTGCTTAAGCTGTCTTTTTGCCCACCTGGATTCTGCTGAAGATACGATCGATGAGATACATAAAAGGGCAAAAAATATAGATGACCATCTTAATATCTCTAAAAATAAAATATCTGAGATAGGCAGCAGGAAAATAATAAACAATGGGATAGTATTTACTTGCGGCAACAGCAGCACTGTTCTTGATATCCTGAGAAAATCAAAGAGATCAAAAAAGAATTTTAATGTATATAACACAGAGACAAGGCCCCATTTTCAGGGAAGGATAGCTGCAAAAGAGATTGCAAGAAATGGTATCTCTGTAAGGCATTTTACAGACTCTGCTGCCCGGCTCGCCCTAAAAAAAGCAGACATGATGCTTATTGGGGCAGAGGCTGTAACAGCTGAAGGAAAAGTGATAAATAACATGGGGAGCGAACTTTTTTCTGAAATAGCAGATAAATATGATGTGCCTGTCTATATCTGCACTGACTCATGGAAATTTGATCCAAAGACAGCTTTTGGATTTGAAGAGACCATAGGCACAGGAAACTTAAAAAATGTATGGATGAATCCTCCAAAAGGGGTAATGATAGACAGGCATTCATTTGAAATGATAGATCCTGAAATGATAACTGGGATAATCTCAGAATTTGGAGTATACAGGCCTGAAATTTTTATTGAAGAAGTAAAAAGATTATATCCTTGGATAATTTGATCATTTCTTTCTTTTTCGTCTTTTAGGCGGCTCAAGCTCTTTTTCAAGATTCTTTATCTCTTCTTTGATTTTTTCTATCTTTTCAGTATTATCTTCTTGTTGGATGATCTCTCCGCACTCTGGACATTTAAACTGGAAATCCATTGCCTGATCAAACTCAAGACGTATACATTGGTTTGGGCACAAAAAGAACTGATTCTCTTTTTCCCTTTCAAGCCGTTGGTTTAGTCTTTCAATCTTTTCTTTCTTAGAACTGATGGCTAGCTGTCTCAGCCTTTTTAGGTTGAATGTCCAATAATATATATACCATCCCTTTTTCTTATCTTTTTTTCTTGTGAATGATACAAGATTCTTGCTATATAGTCTGTAAAGTATATTCCTGGTGGCATTAACCTCTTTTTTTAACGATTCTGCAAGCTTGAACTCTGAAACATTTTTTTTATTCTTCAAGGTCATCACTACCTGAACCGCATCTTCGCCTATCAATTGGCTTACAACATCTTCAATAACATTGTTTGAAAGTTTCATGGAACTATATACTATGAAGAAAAGAGTTTAAAAAATTTAGTATTTTTAAAAAAAGCTATTAACGCCCTGATTTTAATTATATTGGATTTTAAAAGCCATAAAATAATATAGACCAAAAATAAAAGATTAATAGTCATATTATCTACTAAGCAGTTCCATTTTACAATAAAGATTATTATTAAATCTTATAAAAACTTAAAAACCATTATATGCTCTTTATAAACTCATTAAAGACCTTTCCTTTGTTTTTAACAAAATTTTCAGAAATTACATAATTTTCTGTTTTTTTAGGTATATGAGCCAATTCAATGAGGTACCATTCTGTTCTTGGAAACCTTATAGCAACATAAGGGATTGCTCCAAATCTCGATGAAAATTCTTTGAAATCATCAATTTCCTGCTGGGAAAAATATTTGTTTTTCTTTTTTGTTATCTTTACCTCTATCGCAATAATGTTTTTGATGTTTGAAGCTAAAATATCTGCGGAAGGGTAATGTGAAGAGCCAGATCCTGCTATTCTTATCGCACTCCATTCATTGTTCCAGAACAGGTGGATCAGTTCACGTTCTGCATTACATCCCTTTTTTTTGTTGCTCATGCAGATAGTTAATGTTTTTTCATTTATATATCTTTTCAGGGCGTTTGAACAGTGCTCAATAAGCATTTACTCTGCTGCCTTTACCTGCAGGCTGGAATATTACATTAAGCAGAATATCATGAATAAACTAGATATCTTCAGATGTAAAAATTGCATTGTCTTACACATACTCAATGCTCAGTAAAAATAACCTCAAATTATAGTCTGATGCCATCTTTACTATAAAGGCCGTGAGCTGTTGACAATTTCAGATTACAGCTTAATTTTCATAAAATCTTTTGCAGCTATTACATTATCAAACTGTTCTTTAGCATCCTCTACTAATTCTTCTGTACTTTTATATCTTGCTGAGAAATGAGTGAGTATAAGTTTTTTAACATCTGCCTGCGATGCTATCAGTGCTGCATCCTTTGCAGTCATATGCATATATTCTTCTGCTTTATCTTTAAGTTTGGAAGTATATGTAGAATCTATTATCAATATGTCTGCATCCTGCGCAATAGGGATAGAATTTTTTGACATTGTCGAATCAGAGTGATAAGCTATTATCTTGCCTTTTACATTGTATGTTACATCTTCAGGAAATACCTTTTCCCCATTAAACTGTATGATCTTACCTTCTTTAAGCTTTCCAAGCAGCGGGCCTTCAGGTATCCCTTTTATCTTGTTTTTCTCCATATCAATATTTCTTCTGTCTTTTTCTATAAACTTATATCCATATGATTCTATGCTGTGCTTCAATAGATAAGCCTCAACCTTATAATCATCATTCTCAAAAATAGTTTCATTCTCTATTTCATTTATCTCCAATTCAATTCTTCTGTCAAATATGAAAGCATCAAACATTGCCTTGAAATATTTTTTAGTTCCTTTTGGCCCATATATCTTCAATGTCTTTTCATAATCTGAAGCCCCCAGAGTCTGTATGAGTCCGGGCAGTCCAAGAACATGATCCCCATGCCAGTGAGATATAAATATTTTATTTACTTTGGTGGGCTTGATCCCTGCGATAGTCATCTGTCTCTGAGTGTTCTCCCCGCAGTCAAAAAGAATGCCTTCAGTCTTATATCTAAGAAAAATAGCAGAATGATTCCTGTCCTTTGTAGGCTTCATAGATGAGGTCCCCAAAAAAGTCAATTCCATTTTAATCTACATATAAGAATTTAGTATTTAAAGCTTTGTTTTAAGGAGTTTTAGGCCAGTATCATGATCACCGGAAAAAAGATGCGAGAAAGTTGATGCGAAAGTAGAATCTTGACAATACTTCTGATTAGAATATAATCTCTGAAGAAAAGAGCATATATTTTTTAAATTGAGATACATAGCAAATATTTGTTTTAGTAAGCTTTTTAAAGCGGTTTGTTATCTCCTATCTTATGGCAAAAAAGAAACCTGCAAATAAAGAAGAGAAAGAAGAAAAGCCAAAAAAAGTAGTAAAAGCTACATTTATGAGAGAAAGGGTCGTCACAGAAGACAGTCCTGAAGCAAAAGAGCTTTTCGATCAGAGCAGGTATGGCTCCATGATAGAAAAAGGAAAAGTCCAGCTTTCTTTATTAGAAGCCATGTATCTTTTGGAGAAAGGAAGATTGGAGATCTTAGACGGAAGGGGCAAGCCTATAGATCCTGAAAAGTTTCTAAAGAAAGCAAAAAGATTAGAGCCAAAATTCTGGATAAGATACTGCGTTTTCAAGGACATGAGAAATAGAGGATACATAATAAAGACAGCTTTGAAGTTCGGAGCAGACTTTAGAGTCTATGACAGAGGCGTTAAGCCTGGAGAGGACCATGCAAGATGGATAGTATACCCAGTACATGAAACTGAGGTCCTTACATGGCATGAGTTTAGTGCAAAAAACAGGGTTGCGCATTCTACAAAGAAAAGGCTCCTTATAGGAGTCATAGATGAGGAAGCCAGTGTGACATATTATGAGGTAGCGTGGAAAAGACCTTGATGTTTAAAACAATATTCTTGCCAAAACAGCCAAAACCCTGATAGATAGAATACCTTAAGATGCGTTATCCTTATTGAAAATTTCAGCAGAGAATTTTCAGAGGGTCCAATACCTTACCATTTATAGTGAGATTTCTGTTATCAGAGCAAGCTCCAGATTACTGTTGAAATTCCCCGGGTTTTTTTCTGTCATTGCAAACAATGGCTTATTGGCTCTTAGGCTCAATTTGCAATAAAAAGAAAGATTATTAAATTTAAGAGTTCTTGTTTTTTATATGCTAAGTCAGGAAAAAGTCATAGAGATAGTAAGGATGAAGGGTCCTGTCATACCCGGCCAGGTCGCTAAGATAGTGGGTACAAACATATTATTTGCATCTGCTGCATTATCAGAGCTCGTAGACAGCAAAAAACTGTTTCTTACCAGCACAAAAGTCGGAAGTACACCAGTATATTATGCAGAGGGCCAGGAAAGCAGGCTTCAGGAACTTTATGAATATCTCAATGAAAAAGACCAAAAAGCATTTGACCTGCTGAAAGAGAAGAGGATATTAAGGGACGATGAGCTGGAGCCCCTGATGAGAGTAGCGATGAGAAACATAAAGGATTTTGCTGTCCCTCTCCAGATAAGTGCCAACAGCGAAAAGATATTGTTCTGGAAGTGGTATATGATCGGAAATGACGAAGCAGAAGTGCTGATAAGATCCCATCTTGGAAAAGAAGATGAAAATAAGAAGATTGAGCAGGAAAAGGCCGAAGAAGAACAAAAAAAGCAGGAAGAAGAAACAAGAAAAGAAGAAGAACAAAAAAAGAAAGAGGCTGAAGAAAAAGTAGCAAAAGAGAAAAAAGAAGCAGAACTAAGAGAGAAAAAAAGACAGGAAGAAGAAAGAAGAAAAGAAGAAGAACAAAAAAAGAAAGAGGAGCAAAGAAAGATAGAAGAACAAAAAAAGAAAGAGGCTGAAGAAAAAGCAGCAAAAGAGAAAAAAGAAGCAGAGCTAAGAGAGAAAAAAAGACAGGAAGAAGAAAGAAGAAAACAGCAGGAGCAAAGAGGCTCTGAAAAAAAGCAGGAAGAAGAAAATAAAGAACAAAAAAACATATCCCTCCTAAAGGAAGACACAGGAGATGAATTTTTTAATCAGGTGATCAAATATTTCAAAGAGAACAGCATAAATATTGTTGAACATAAGGTAATAAGAAAGAAAAGTGAGATAGACATGACAGTAAGGCTGCCGTCAGTTGTAGGGAATCTGGAGTATTACTGCAAGGCAAAAAACAAGAAAAAAGTGAATGACGGAGACCTGAGCTCAGCATTTGTACAGGGGCAGATGAAAAAGATGCCTGTCCTTTTCCTGATGACAGGAGACCTGACTAAAAAAGCAAAAGAGTTATTAAGTACTGAGTTCAGTAAAGGTCTGGTAGTAAAGAAGATATAATGGGAACAAATATCAAAGACCTTGTTATCAAAAAAGAGGTGGATTTTGAAGATCTTAAAGGAAAAAAGCTAGCTGTTGATTCTTTTAATATACTATACCAGTTCTTAAGCACCATAAGGCAGAGAGATGGGTCTTTATTGATGGACTCTGAGGGGAATGTAACATCTCATCTGACAGGATTATTCTCAAGAACAACAAACCTCATGAAAAAAGGGATTAAGCCCGCTTTTGTCTTTGACGGAAAGCCCCCTGAACTGAAGGAAAAAGAAAGGCAGAGAAGAAGAGATGTAAAGCTTGAAGCAGGTAAAAGATATGAAAAAGCAAAAAAAGAGAAAGACATGGAATCCATGAAAAAATATGCTTCAAGGACATCTAAACTTACAGGTGAGATGATAGAGGAGAGCAAAGCACTGGTAAATGCCCTTGGCCTGCCGGTGATACAGGCTCCATCAGAGGGAGAAGCCCAAGTGGCACATATAGTAAACAAAGGAGAAGCATTTGCAGGAGTTTCTGAGGATTATGACAGCCTGTTATATGGTGTCAACAGGCTTATCAAGAATCTTGCTCTTACAGGAAGAAGAAAATTCGGAGCTACATACGTGACCATAAAGCCCAATATGATAAATATATCTGACATGCTGAATAACCTGGGCATAGACCAGGACCAGCTTATCGTCCTTGGGATCCTTGTAGGCACAGATTACAATCCTCCGGGAATCAAAGGCATAGGCCCGAAGACAGCACTGAAGATAATCAGGGAGTATGGCACTGATTTTGACAGGATATTTGAGGAAGTAAAATGGAAAGAACACTATGATATTGATTGGGAGGAGATATATTATCTTTTCAAGAAGATGCCGGTCGAGACAGATTATGAGATGAGCTGGAGCCGCGTAAACAAAGAAAAGATACATGAGCTTTTGGTGGAAACGCACGAGTTCTCAAAAGAAAGAGTAGAAAAAAGCATAAAAGATCTCATGAAAAAAGAGGAAGACAAAAAACAGACCGGACTGGGTGATTTTGTATGATAGAATGGTGGGTGTATGCTTTTTTCGCTGTCGCTTTCGGAACCATGTTTGTCATGTTCAGGAAAAAAGCGCTTGTAAAGGCCCATGCTATGAATCTCGAGTCTGCAAGAAGTCTTTCTGTCGCTTTCTTCTGCTTGTTTCTTATACCTTTTGTCAATCTAGATATTCCCTGGCAGATATTTTTGATAGTATACGGAATTTCTCTTATGGGAACTTTTGCAATCCTCCTGATGTCAAAATCTCTCAGGCATAATGAAGTATCTTTGATTGCTCCTTTATCCAACTTCAGGCCTGCTTTTGTTGCAGTTCTTGCTTTCTTTTTTTTAAAAGAATCTTTGACCCTAACACAGATAGCAGGCATTACGATAATCCTTTTGACAACATACCTTCTTGAATCTGACCACCATTTCTCTAATTTTCTTGAGCCTATAAGAAACCTTATAGGGAACAAATATCACTATTATTTTCTGCTGGCAGTCTTTATATTTAGCATAGCCACTGTAGTAGACAAGTATCTTGTCACATATCATCTTGACATATTTACATATTATTTCCTTGTCTGGATATTCATAACTGTAAATTTCAATATAATCCATGCATGGAAGTTTGGGATCATGGATTCTGTAAAGTGCTTCAGGGATACAAATTACCTTCCTGTTTTAGTTGCCTTTTTTTCATTTGCAAAGAACCTATTTGCATTGAAAGCACTATCGATGGCATACGCAAGCCTGGTTACGCCTGTACTGATGGTGGAGACCCTGTTTGTTGTTTTTGTAGGGGGAGAATTCTTTCATGAGCAATATAGATACTTCAGATTGTTTGTCTCAGGACTTATGCTCATAGGAGTATACCTGATAATAATGTAAAATGAAACCTAAAAACCTTAAAGAAGCCTTGAAAAACAAGTTAACAAAGAAAGAAAGACAATATCTGATAAGCTCTTACGACATGGTGGGAGATATAGCGATAATAGAAGTTCCTTATGAACTTGAGAAAAAGGAAGCTGTTATAGCAGACACTTTGCTTAAGCTCCATAAGAACATAAATGTTGTCGTAAAGAAAATCTCAGAGCACAAAGGAGTTTTTCGTCTGCAGAAATACAAGGTGATTGCAGGAGAGAAAAGAAAAAAGACCGAATACGTTGAAAGCGGAGTCAGGATGAGGTTCAATATAGAAAGAGTCTATTTCTCTACACGATTCGGGACAGAAAGATTAAGGATAGCAAAGCTCGTAGAAAAAGGCGAAGATGTTTTAGTCATGTTTTCAGGAATAGCGCCTTTTCCTTTGGTCATAGCAAGGAATTCTGACGCCGAAGAGATATATGGGATAGAGATAAACCCTGTGGCCCATAAATATGGCATAGAGAATGTTAGGCTTAACAAGATGGAAGACAGGATAAAGCTTTACGAAGGAGACGTAAGGATGGTGGTTCCCGGATTAAAAAAGAGGTTTGACAGGGTCGTTATGCCTTTGCCCAAGGGCGGAGAGAACTTTCTAGACATGGCCCTAAGATCTGTAAAAGACAAAGGAATTGTACATTTCTATGATTTTCTTCATGTTGATGAGTTTGATCAGGCAAAGAAAAAGATAAAAGAGGCCTGCAAAAAAGCAGGTAAAAGATACAGGACACAAAGACTGGTGAAATGCGGCCAGCAGAAGCCTTATGTATTCAGGATATGTTTAGACGTCAGGGTGTATGATTAACTTTATAAACTATGTTTTATTCTTTTTTTATGAAAGGAATCCCCTTTTGAAGTGCAACATGCGATGATTAAGTGAACACCACGGTAGCCTTTGGCGATGACCGACGGAAGTAACTGCTGAGCGTGCACAGATTCATGATATGATCAGATAATAATTCTAAGCATAAAGAAAGACAATACCTCAATTATGGAAAAACCCTGATAAAAGAAGGACTTTTAACAAAGAAAGATGGTCTGATTCGATTAAATCTATTTTCACACGACCCTTATACGAACATGTTCAGATAATCGTCGCCTTCAAGCTCTTCTTCTCTTTTGACTTTTTCAATGCCTTCAAGGATATCATGTTTTTTTATCTTTTTCCTGTTGTCTCTGATTGCAAAATATCCTGCTTCTGTGACAGCAGCATTTATCTCTGCCCCTGAGAAATTCTTCATCTTCTTGAGGATATCTTTCATAGGCAGGTCCTTTTCAAGGCTCATATTCGAAGTATGGATCTTGAATATCTCTTCTCTGCCTTCTATATCAGGGACGTCAACATGGATAAGCCTGTCTAATCTCCCAGGTCTTGTAACTGCAGGATCAAGTATATCTTTCCTGTTTGTCGCTGCGATCACCTTTATGTTTCCAAGAGACTTGAAGCCGTCAATTTCAGCTAAAAACTGCATAAACGTTCTTTGCACTTCCCTTTCTCCTGAAGTTCCAACTTCGATACGCTTTGCAGCCAAAGCATCGATCTCATCTATGAATATTATGGCTGGAGCTTTCTCTCTTGCTAATTGAAATACTTCTTTTACTAATTTAGCCCCTTCTCCTATAAATTTTTGAACAAGTTCTGAGGCTACGACTTCTATAAATGTCGAGTTTGTTGAAGAAGCAACTGCCTTGGCCAGCAAGGTCTTTCCTGTTCCAGGAGGACCGTGAAGGAGTATGCCTTTAGGCGGCTGGATACCTACCTCTCTGAACATCTCAGGCTTTTTCAGGGGAAGCTCCACAACTTCCTTAACTTCCTGCATCTGCTGCTCAAGCCCGCCTATGTTTTTCCAGCTTATCTCTGGTTTTTCCACTATCACGAAAGACTCTACTGAATATTTCTTTGAAGCCTTTGCTTTTTTTATTATCGTAAGATTCTTCTGTTCCACCAGGACAGAATCTCCTGACTTAAGCTTTCCGCAGGAAGAGGACACATTTACAAGAAACTCATTCCCATTAGGGATCTGTATGACTGCCTGGTCATCTATGATATCTTTTACTTTGCATATCATAAGAGGAACCTGCCTGAATTTTTCCAGTTCTTGTCTTAATTCAGAGACAGATTCTTTCAATATGCGATTTTCTTCTTCCAATCCGTTAGAACTTGTCGAATATGAGTAGATTATGTCATCCACATCCTTGTCTTTTGATACCATACAAAAAAGCAATATCGCAAGATTTAAATAAGTAACGGTTTTTTATTTTCACATGGCAGACCCAAGAGCAAAGAAACTTGCAGAAATTTTGGTAAATTATTCTATCAAAGCAAAAAAAGGCGAATATATAGAGCTCAATTTTGGAGCAGATGCAAAAGAGCTAGCTTTAGAGTGCTATAAGCTGCTTCTGAAGAAAGGAGCCCTGCCTGTCGTAAATGTAGGCATTCCGGGATTCGGCTATGCTTATTACAAAAATGCTTCTGACGAACAGTTGAAGACCTTTCCAAAGATAGCAGATTATGAATCAAAGATATCTGCAGGAACAATATCCATCTCAGCCGAGATGAACACAAAAGAGATGACAAAGATAGATCCCCGTAAGATAGCGATGAGAAGAAAAGTTGTAAAGCCTGTGCATGACAGGGAGATAAAGAAAGACAATTGGGTATACTGCCAATTCCCCACAAATGCCCTTGCACAGGATGCAGAGATGAGCCTTGAGGAATTTGAGGATTTTGTTTATGAGTCCTGCTTAAAAGACTGGAAAAAGGAAAGCAAAAAACAGGACAAGCTGAAAAAGATACTGGATAATGGAAAACAAGTAAGGATAGTGGGAAAGAATACAGACATAAATTTTAGTATAGACGGGAGACAGGGCATAAAATGCGATGGCCATAGGAACATGCCGGACGGAGAAGTTTTCGTAGCTCCTGTTGAGAACACCACTGAAGGATTTATCAGATATACATATCCTGCCATATATGGGGGAAGAGAAGTTGATGGAGTCTATCTGAGATTCCACAAGGGAAAGGTTGTAGAGGCAAAAGCCGACAAAGGAGAAGCATTTTTGAAGGAGATGATAAATACAGACAAGGGAAGCCATAAGCTTGGAGAATTTGGAATCGGGCTCAATTTTGGCATAAAGAATTTTGTGAAACAGATATTGTTTGATGAAAAGATCGGAGGTACGATCCATCTTGCACTTGGCATGGCCTACCCAGAGGGAGGAGGAAAGAACAAATCTGCATTGCACTGGGATATGGTCAAGGACCTTCGAAGAGGCGGAGCATTCTATGTTGACGGAAAATGCATCCAGAAGAACGGAAAGTGGATGGTTAAATTATAGTCATTTCTTTTGATATCTTTGTTAAGACGATAGGTTTTTCTTTTACAAGTATAGTATCTTCTATCCTTATTCCAAGCTTATCCTTGAAATATAATCCTGGCTCTACTGTTATTATCATGCCTTCTCTTAAAATATGCTTTCCTCTCGGTTTAAGGTTGGGAACTTGATGTATCTTCGCTCCTACTCCATGCCCTGTTCCGTGTAGGAAGTTCCTGAAATATTTCCATAATGCTGCTCTTGCTATAAGGTCTATGTCTGCAGCAGCAACGCCGGGATGTACATTGATCAATGCGGTTTCCTGGGCCTGCAGAACCATCTCATAAAGCTCTTTTTCTCTTCTTGAAGGTTTTCCGTATAAGTAGAATGTTCTTGTGCAGTCTGAACAGTATCCTTTATATTTTACTCCAAAATCTATCACCAGAAATCCTTTTTTTAGTTTAGAATGGTCTGCTTCATGATGTATCTCAGCAGCATTCTTTCCCATCGCAACTACTGGAGGAAATGCCAATTCGCAATGTTTATCCGATGCCTTCTCTTTTAGAAAGCAAAAAACCTCAAGTTCTGTCTTTAATTGTTTTTTCTTAAGCTTTCTTATCAGCTGCCTGTAGATATTATCAGCGATAGAACAGGCTTTCTTTGTTCTGGCTATGTCAAAAGGCCTCATTCTAAATATGCTTTTTTTACCAGGTCTTGCTTTGATTCCAGCTTTTTTCTTATAGGTTCCAGAAGTTCGTTTATCTCTTTAGCCAATGCCTGTTTAAGATCCATAGGGTGAAGTTTTTTTGCTGCATAATCCTTTTCCAGATCCTCGTAGCTTTTGTATATGAGATTCCCTCCCCATTTTTCAGGGCGCTCTATAAGGAATTCCTCATCTTTATCCTGTTTTATCGTAAATAAGATATATCTACAGAAAGCCAATATTCCATTGTTCTCTACCTCTCCTTCTGGACAGTATGCTGAGTTAAGCTTTTTCTTTATCTCTTTTTCAGGATCCAGAAGATCTATCTTTGAAGTCTTGTCTGATGCAGACATCTTCCCTCCTTCTGTCAGTCCAGGGATCATTGGAGTCATTATCTCTACCCTCCTCTTATAGCCCAGTTTAGGGAGATATTCCCTTGCAAACATCAGTATCTTTCTTTGGTCAACTCCCCCATATTGGACATCCACTTTCAGATATTTCTCATCCAAAGCCTGCATTATAGGATAGATAAGGCCTGAAAGTTTAGGGGATTCTGACTGCTTGACAACATCTGAAGAAGCCTTATGGCAGTCATGAACTGAAGTAAGTGTTGACATCTTTAAGGTATCAAAGATATAATCTTTTTCCATCTGGAAGTCTGAACCCTTTATTATCTCAAAATTCTTTATGTCTGCTCCGATCGCTTCGAACATCGCAGGGATCACAATAGAATAATATTTGTATCTTTCTTCTAATAGTTCCCACGGACAGTTGTCCAAAGCTCCATGGATATCAGCTAGAAGCAATTTTACCTTGAATCCAGCCTTAAGAAAATCCGCAAGCTTAAGGACCCACATGAAATAACCGACATGAGGCCTTCCTGTTATAGCTGTTCCTAGGTAGACAGAAGGCTGTTTTTTATCTTTTAGAAGCTTTTTCAGCTCTTCTTCTGTCACAATCTCCTGGGTGTTTCTCTTTAGTAATTCCATTCTTTGTTGGATATCCATTTTATCAGTAATTTGATTGGATTATATAAAAATGTTTCTAAGTTGACCCTTTTTGTTAAAATCCAAAAGAGTATAGAATGCAATTAGACAATCACGGCCTCAAGATTTGAACTGCATGAGGGGAAGCGAGGGAGG
>CAYXHN010000024.1:0-12926 GCA_964464955.1 uncultured Methanosarcinales archaeon | reverse complement strand
ATTGACGAAAGCTTTTTAAATGATTTAAAAAATATATATAAAAATGGGCAAAAATCAGATAGACCATATAGGGATAATACTTGACGGGAACAGGCGTTTCGCTAAAAGGCTTATGAAAGAACCCTGGAAAGGGCACGAGTATGGTGCTGAAAAGGTAAATGATCTTTTTGACTGGTGCAAAGAACTCGGGATACATGAGATTACATTATATGCTTTCTCTATGCAGAATTTCAACAGGCCTAAAAGAGAGTTTGATTATCTGATGAAGGTTTTTATGGAATTTTTTTCTGATGAAAAGACATTAAGAAAGATACATGAAAATAAGATACATGTTGAATTTGTAGGAAGGATACACTTATTTCCCAAGGAAGTTTATTCAAAGATGGAAAAACTCATGGATGTAAGCAGAGATTATTCTGATTATAAGATAAATTTTGCGATGGCATACGGAGGCAGAGAAGAACTTATAGATGCCATAAAGAAGCTTGGAAGGGATATTGAAGATGGAAAGATAGATGTTTCTGAGCTTAATGAGGATAAGTTTTCAAAGTTCCTGTATATGGATTCTGATCCTGATTTCATCATCCGTACAGGCGGGGATCACAGGACTTCTAATTTCTTAGCATGGCAATCTGTTTATTCTGAATGGATCTTTTTAGAGAAAACCTGGCCTGAGTTTGAGAAAGAAGATCTTATTGCATGTGTAAAAGATTTTAACAGCAGAGAGAGACGGTTTGGAAAGTAATCAAGCAGACTGCATATCTTTCTTCTGGATCTTTCTTACTATACTCTTAACAATATCAAAAGAATCTAAAGGATGAAAATTTTTATCTTTTTTTCCATCTGTTTCCATGTGTAAAATATCTTCTCTGATGTAGATATCTTTTGTTCTTATCCCGTATCTCTTAAGATCTGGACCTGTGTTTAGATGAACATAGCCTTCAGGCATTGTCTTTGGAACAGTCTGTTCTTTTATGCCGTCTCTGCTTATTAAGGTAATATATCTGTCATTTAAAGGCTCCTCTGCAAACCTTACTTTGCCTATCTTGGATGGAGTCTTGAAATTATAATAAGCATCAGGATTATAGCGGTATATATCAAGATCTGATATCTGGTGTTTTCCCTGTTTTGAAACAGGGGTGTAATTTTCTTCTTCAGATGGGTTTTCTTCAACCGCAGCCAATAGGCTGTCTACGTCTTCCGGGGATAATGTATCTTCATGACTGTTAGGCATAGATTTTTAAGTGATTTTATATTTATAAAGATTATGGAAGAAAAAGACCTGTTAAAAGAGGCTGAAGAGATAGATAAGGAGTATCTGGCTGATCAACCTACAGATAATAAGAAAAAAAGCCCTCTTTGGTGGATATTAGGTGTATTGCTTGCTTTTTTGCTTGTAATGATGGCTGTGCCTTATTATGGAGTAAAACTGGATCCAAGACCTTCTGAAATCCCAGGAATGGATATAATCCCTTCTGTTGAGACAGAGAAACATGATTTTTCTGTCAAGTCTCCTGCAGATTATGAAAGATTGATGGAGCCTTCTGATCCACTTGTAAAGCAACTGGCTGACAATGTAGCTGCTTATGGCTGCTCAGGAGATAAAATATGTTATGCAAAGGCTGAATTTTATTTTGTAAGGGACAATTTCAACTATATAAATGATCCTGCATCTATAGAATATGTAAAAAGTGCAAAGGAATCATTAGTCTCTAAAGGTGGAGACTGTGATGACAGTTCTGTACTGCTGGCTAATCTCCTTGAAGCTATAGGTATAAGGACCAGGTTTGTTTTTGTTCCAGGACATGTGTATGTTGAAGCTTATCTCCCTTCTGCCTTAAACAGATATAAGATGGACGGAAATTGGGTTGCCCTGGATGCTGCATGTAAATCATGCGAGTTTGGAGATTTAAACTACAAGGTTGTTAAAGCTGAGAAGAGATATATTTGAATATGCGTTCTGGATATGATAAATCGTTTTTATTTCCGATAACTTTTTAAATAACCTATTGATTTCTAAGGAATAAGAGTTCCCAGAGACTATCATGGTTGATAGGAGGGTAGAGAATGGAAAAAGAAGACGTAAAAAAAGCATTAAATGAACTGAAAGAGAAATCTTCTAAGCGTAATTTTAAACAGACTGTCGATCTTGTCATTACCCTTAGTGGACTTGATCTTAAGAAGTCTGAGAATCAGGTTGATTTTACACTTAATCTGCCAAATTCTACTGGAAAAGACATCAAGGTTGCTGCTTTTACAGGGCCTGAGCTTAAGGCTAGTGCAAAAGAGAACTGCGATGAAGTCATAGATGTTGATGAATTTCCAAAATATGCTAAAGATAAGAAGGCTATCAAGAAACTAAGCAAAGAATATGATTATTTTATAGCGCAGGCAAACATAATGCCAAAGATTGCAAGCACTTTTGGTAAGGTTCTTGGACCAAGGGGAAAAATGCCAAATCCAAAAGCAGGATGCGTTGTTCCGCCAAATGCTAACCTAAAACAACTGGTTACAGGGCTTAAAAGCACTTCAAGAGTGACTGCAAAGACTTCTTTGATGTGCCAGAATCCTGTTGGAAAAGAGGATCAGGAAGAAGAAAAGATAGCAGAGAATGTCCTTGCTATATATGATGCATTGATGAACCATCTTCCTGGAGGAAAGCAGAACGTAAAGAATGTTTATATCAAGCTGACTATGAGCAAACCCAAAAAACTAGAGATATAAAATGGCAGAAGAAAAAGTCCATAAAGCAGAGGAAGTAGCAAAATACAAGAAAAAGGTAGTTGACAGGTTTGCAAAGCTGATGGAAGAATACCCTATAATCGGGGTTTTGAATATGGAAGGCATGCCTGCTCCGCAGCTTCAGAAGATGAGAGAACAGCTGAGAGGAGATGTGGAGATATTGATGGCTAAAAGAAGGCTTATGGATATAGCTTTAGATAAGGTTAAAAAGAAGAAAGAGATAGACAAACTAAAGGAAAAACTAAAGGGGATGCCTGCATTATTATTTACAAAAGAAAATCCATTTAAATTGTATAAGACGCTTGAAAAGAGTAAGAGTCCTGCTCCTGCAAAGCAAGGGCAGACAGCTCCAAAAGACATAATGATACCTGCGGGGCCAACTCCTTTTGCACCTGGTCCGGTCATAAGCGAGTTTTCAGGGATAGGAGTAAAAGCTGGAGTTGAGAATGGGAAAGTAGCTGTAAAGGAAGACAGCATAGTAGCAAAAGAAGGCGAGGAGATAAGTGCTGAAGTTGCAGGAATGCTGACAAGGCTGGATATAGAGCCGATGGAAGTGGGCTTGGACCTTGTAGCTGTATATGAAGACGGAGTAATATATGGAAAAGATGTCCTTGCTATAGATGAAGAACAGTTTACTGCAGATATTGAAAATGCTGCAAAATGGGCTTTCAATCTGGCTGTTGAAGCTGGTCATTTCACAAAAGAGACTGTCAATCTGCTTGTTCCAAAAGCTTTCGGCGAAGCGAAAGCTGTTGCCTTAGAAGGAAATATAATTACTGATGCAACTGCTGAAGAATTGCTGGGAAATGCTGAAAGAAGCGCGCTCAACATAAAAGCAGATGCTAAGATAGAGACTGCTGAATCAAAAGAAGAGAAAGGATCCAAAGAAGAAACTACTGAAAAGACTGAAGAAAAAAAGGAAGAAGCGCCTGCAGAGAAAAAACCTGCTGAAGAAAGCCCTAAAGAAGATAATACTAAGGAAGAAGCTGTTGAAGAAAAAGAAAAAACAAAAGAAGAAAAAAAATCATCTGAAGAAGCGTCAAAAGATAAAGAGAATTCCAAGAAAGAAGCAAAGGAAGGATCTAAAGAAGATAGCAACCCTAAGAATCAATCAGAAGTAAAGGAAACTGAAGCACCTGAGAAAGGAAAAGAAGAAAAATCTCAGGAAGAAGAGGGTAAAGAAGAGAATAAGGCTGAAGAGAAGCCTGAAAATTCAGACAATAATCAAAAAGGTCCTAATAAAGATACTGGATCGGATAATAGTAGTCAAGAGAAAAAAGCTGGATCAGATCCAGAAAAAGAAAAGAGTGAAGAAGAAAAAGCAAAAGAGATAATAGAGAAAAGGATAGAAGACAGAGAGGAAGACGTTGAAGAGGAAATTGAAGATATACAGAAAGATGTTAGGAAGATAGAAAAAGAGAAAGATCCTAAGACAGCTGAAATAGAAAAAGTTGAAGATGAGATAAAAGAAGTTGAAGAGGATGTAGAAGAGATTGAACAGGAAAAAAAAGTGATAGGCGAAGATGACAGAAAGGAAGAGATGAAGAAAGAGCTGCTGGAAAAGGTTGAGAAGAAAGTAAGCGAAAGTAAACCTAAGACAGATAAAAAACAAGCAAAGACAGAGGAGCAGGAAAGAAAAGTAAATCCAAATAAAAAAAAGATAGTTGATGAGGCTGAAAAGTATTATGAACAGCTGAAGAAGACAGGCTCTATCCAGGGTGAAGAAAAAGAAAACAAGCCCAAGGAGCCAATGAGTCCCCAGGAAATAATAGAGAAGGGAAGAAAAGAGATGGAAGAAAAGATGGAAGAAAAGACAAAAGAAAATGTGCCAAGTGCGCATGATCTTATGAAAGGAAAAAAATAAAAAAGGTTAATATTCATCAGATAATGTCAGAGATTTTTCGGAGAACAGAGTTTTCCGGAATCTCAAATAAATAACACTCATGGAGGTAAAAAAAATGGAATATATATACGCTGCGATGTTGCTGCATAAAGCAGGAAAAGAAGTAAATGAAGATGCTGTTAAAAAAGTCCTAGAAGCTGCTGGTGTAGATGTTGACGAAGCAAGAGTCAAAGCATTAGTTGCAAGTCTTGAAGGTGTAAATATCGACGAGGCTATAGAGAAAGCTGCAACCCCTGTTGCTGCCGCTCCTGCAGCCGCTGCTGCGCCTGCTGAAGGTGGAGAGAAAGCTGAGGGAGAAGGAGAGAAGAAAGAAGAAGAATCTCCTAAAGAAGAGAAGAAAAAAGAAGAACAGGCTGCTGCTGGACTAGGAGCTTTATTCGGTTAAGATTAATCAAAAAAATAAGCGGGAATATCCCGCATTTTTTTATTTTAATTTGGCCAGCAAGCAGGTTAACTAGATGACAACGCAAGACAATAAAGAACTGATAAAAAAATCAAACCGATGCAAAAAGGATATATCAGACCTGAAGAAGAGATTAAATCAGTTGAACGAGCAAAAAGAAGAGCTGTTTAAAGAAAAAGAGAAATACAGCAAACAGATTTCTAATATCATAGGCGAGTTGAAAGGAGATAAAGCTGAAAGGAACAAATTTACAGATGAAGTCAGAGAAAGCAAGAAAAAAAGAGAAGATTTCAACAAGCAGATAAAAGAGAAAATAAATAAAGTCAAAAAGCTTAATGAAGAGAAAAAAAAGATCCAGCAGAAATTCGGCATAAAAGAAGATCCAGGCCAGATAAAGAAACAGATAGATCGGCTTGAGATGGTCATAGAGACCGAGGCTCCTTCTTTTGAAAAGGAAAAAAAGCTCATGAAAGAGATAAATGAGCTCAGGAAAAAGGTAAAAGAAGCTGAGAAAGTGAGTGGTGTGTTTGACAAGGCAAACAAATTAAGCAAAGAGATAGACGAGCTTAAGAAAGAAAGCGAAAAACATCACAAGGAAGTACAGACAAAAGCAAAAGAAAGCCAGGAAAAACATGAAAGCCTTATAGAGTCCTCAAAAGAGATAGACGAGCTCAGAAAAAAGGAAAAAGAATCTTCTGAAAAATTCAGAAAAAAGAAGGAAGAGTTCAATAAAGTAAATGCTGAGATCAAAGAAAAACTTACAGAACTTTCTAAACTTAATCAGGATAAAGGCATAGAAAAAAAGCATAAAAAAGAGAAAAGAGAAAGATCTGACAAGAGGAAGCTTAAAGAAAAAGAGAAAGAAGTTGAAGAGAAGATAAAGAAAGGCGAGAAACTTACAACTGATGATCTTCTTATTATGCAGGGAACAGAATAATCAGGTTACCTCATATAGATAGGTTCTTCTATAAAACCATATTGTGATGATTCTGAAATTGAAACAGGCCATACCTGAACACTGCATCTGTGCTTTGTCTCGTTTGCAATCCTAATATCTAAATCTGAAATGGCATCCTCCAGCTGACGATTGTAGCTTTTTCTGGAAGTAAGAACATAATATTTTCTGGAATAGTCTTCAGGGTCTTTGCCTTTGAATATAGCATCTATAGAATTATCCTCTGCGAATTTCTTTAGAATACTGTGGGCTTTTCCTTCTTCTGGATCAAACATACTCCTAGAGAATATATCAAAGAAATAAAAAGATTGCTATTTTTTGTCTTCTTTTGGAGATTCCTTGTCCTTAGAAGTCTGCATCTCTGAATAACCGCATCTGCCGCATGTCAGCCGGTTGTTGTGCTTTGCCATGAATGTCCCTTTCCCGCATTTTGGACATGATCTATTCTTTCTTTCAACAGAATCTCCCTTGACCTCATAAAGCTCATGGATCTTTACTGCTGATTTTCTGGTTTCGGGTTTTGGCTGTTCTTTTTGGTCTGCCATTTTTATCTTGTTATTTTTTTAATGTTGTATTTGGATTCTGTCTACGATGTCGAATCACTGTTTGATTCTTCGCAATACAGCTATTCTTTCTTCTCTTCTGCTGGCTTTTCTTCTTTCTTCTCTTCAGCAGAGGCTTCTTCTTTCTTCTCTTCAGCAGAGGCTTCTTCTTTCTTCTCTTCTGCAGGTGCTGATTCCTGTTTTGCTTTTTCTGCTTCTTCAGCAGAGGCTTCTTCTTTCTTCTCTTCAGCAGGTGCTGATTCCTGTTTTGCTTTTTCTGCTTCTTCAGCAGCTTTCTTTTTTTCTGCTTCTTCTTTTTCTCTCTGCTTTCTGTGCTTTGTTTCTATCTCTTCCCGGTCTTCTTTTGAATTGTAAATGTAAGCAAGTATGCTCGCTTTCGGCTTTCCAAATTCTGTATATATGTGCTTTACAATTATATTTTCTGTATCTGATTTAAGGGATTCTGCTATTTTCTTGGCTACGTCCTGTTTTGACGGAGTTGGACCTTCAAAAATCATCTCTGCTATAATCTCTTTTCTTGAGAGGAGGTTGTTCTCTGTCTGATCTTTTATCTCGAAAGCCATTTTAGAATTATCTTGCTTTTATAGCGTATTCACCCTCTACTGAAACGCCCATCTTTTCTGCAATCGCAGATTTTTCAGAGTTGATTATACTAATCCTTCCCTGCCAATTTGTTGAGAATTTGTTGCCCTTACATATAGGACATTCGTTACCCTCAACAAATATCTTGCATTTTTTGCAAACTTTTCTTTTTGCCATTTTTTATTTTTTATTTTTTTGTTGAAAATCTCAAAATCCAAAGGGATTTTGCCATTTTTGTTGTTGATTGATCTTATTTTTGATGTGAATTTATAAAGCTTTTATTTTTTTGATTATTTCTTTTCCTTGGATTCTGATTTTGAGGCTTTTTCCCCTGCTTTTCCAAGGTCCTCATCTATCCAGTCAAGCCTTCCAAGCCCTGCCTGCCTCATAGTCAGACCGATCTTTGGATTTGTAAGATCCTTGAATGATACTGCTATGATTCTTGCCTTGCATTCGTCCCCTACTTTTAGGGTTCTTTTTGTATCTTTTCCAGATAGAGCCTTATCTTTTGAAAAAGACACAAAGTCATCCATTGTCTGGGAGATATGGATCATTCCTTCTATAGGGCCCACTGAGATAAATGCACCGAAATCTGCGATGTCCTTTATCCTGCCCATAACTATCTCCTGCATCTCTGGTTTGAATGTAAGTATCTTGAATGTTGTCTGGTAATATGAAGCGCCGTCTCCAGGGATGACTATCCCTTCTCCAACTTCTGTAACTTCACTTACATCTATCACAATCCCAAGGTCCTGGGATATGTAGCCTGCATAGTCCTGCTTAACCTGCTTCAATACTGCCTCGTCCTTGCTCAGATTGAACAAGCTTGGAGGCACTCTTACGTGGTCTTGTATCTCTGTCCTGTAGAACATTTTGATTACCTACTTAAATTGAGGAACTGCAGGGCTTTATAAAGTTTTCTATAAAAGCAGTAAAATCAGGCAATGATAAGCTTTTTCTTTTGCCTGAGAGTCATGACTTTCTTTTTTATCCTTTTTTTTAGGAGCATGTCCTGTGTGGCTATCATTGTTTCCTTGTTTTTAGATTTTTTAACCAAGATACTGTCTACATCAAGATTGGAGCTTGTTTTTATGATCGAGATATCTTTTGAATCTATCAACTGCAGGGCAAGATCTGCTGCCTGCTTGTTCTTTTTCTTTTGTTTCTCGTCTTTCAGGATCTTTTTAAGCTCATCAATAGTTTTGTCAAGGACATAGAGCTCATATTTTTCAGGAATTATCCTTTCTATCTCTTCAAATATATCAATATTAAACTGTTCAGGTATCAGCAGGAAGTTTGTGTCAAGTATTATGTGTTTCATATTTCTTCAAACCACCTTTTCATCTTAACTGAATCCCCTATCGGATCAGGAGATTCGCAGATTATTGTCATGGACTTTGGCCTGGCTTTTTTGATGGCCTGTGCAAGAGGCATAAAAAAATCTTTTTCTAAAAGCTTATGGGAGCGTTCTCCTTTTGAGGTGTAGGTTATTCCAGAAAAATGGGCATGGATATGAGCAGTTCTCTTTATTCTTTTCATTATCTCGTTATAATCTATATTTCCCTGCGCTCTTGCATATAGATGAGCAAAATCTATGCAGATGGAGCACCCTGTTCCTTTCTTTAATCTCAAAAGTTCATCTAATCCTGCATACTGTGACGGCTTGCCTGTTGTTTCAGGAGCAAGCCTGACTTTCCGATTATTTTTTTTTAGATTTTGGTTCAATTCTCTGATCTCTTTTTTTATCATATCGTGAACATCTTCAGGATTTCTCTGCTGATAGAAACCCGCATGGAAGACAACAGGTGAAGCTCCAAGTTCATGTGCTCGTTCGCAGGACTGAAGGATCCTTTTTTTGGAAGCGATGAGCTTTGCATTTTCCTTTGAAGCGAGGTTTATGTAATAAGGAGCATGGACAGACAACCTTATCCCCATTTTTTCGGCAATTTTGCCTATCTTTTTTGCCCGAGAATTTGTCATCCTGACGCCATAAGTAAATTCCACCTCCATGGCGTCAAGGCCAAGATCATTGCAGGTTTTAAGGCCTGTTTCATACCCTCTGCCTCCTGTTCCTGCTGAGCCAAATAGCACGTTCATTCTTTTTCACTTATCTTTATATCTGTCTTTGTAAAAAATTTAGTGAAATGGGTCACTATTGTTGAAAGTACGATGGAATATATCACAAATAATAATATCATATCAAGGATGAGGTCTAATCCAGATATTGGCTTTGTTGCCAGCGTAAATACCACAACTGCTACTGCAATGCCCTTTGGAGTATTAAGGGTCATGTAAAGCTTTTCCCTGAAAGAGTATTCTTTACTGAAAGCTATCTCTACTGATAATAATCTTATAAGGAGATAGGCCAGGAACAGTATTGTTGCAGGGATGAGGAAAGCTGCAGTCATAGGAATCTTGATCACTGTACCGATAAGAACAAAAACAAGTATCTCAAGAACCTCTGAAAATATCTCCCCAAATTTCAGAAGTGTTTTCATATGCTTAACGTGATATAGATTGCCGAAAACAAGGCCTGCGGTTGTCACGCCAAGAACCCCATTTCCACCAAGAATCTCTGACAATGTATAAGCAAGCAGAGCTGCAGTTATCATGGCAAGAGGGGAAAGAGTAGCAGAATAGTATTTTTTCATAAATCTGAAAAATATCAGGGCTACCAGAATTCCTGTGCCTATGCCTGTAACGAACTGCTGGAGAAATGGGAGGGACTGTTCTGAGATTATATCGATCGTGAATCTTCCACCTATATTCTCTATAATATCTATAAGCAGAAAGGGTATAAGCACTATCAGAGGAGTGTTAAGTATGGCCTCTATCTTAAGAAGCTGGAAGAGTTTTGTCTTTGCACCTGAAAGAATCATCAATGTTGCAGAAGGGTCGGTTCCTGAAATGACTGCTGCAAATATCAAAGCAAGAAAAAAAGAATTAATATTGAATATATAAAATGCCAGAAGAGACATGCAGATAAGATTAAACGCCAGGAATAGAAGAGATATCTTAAGCCCGGAGAGGGTAAGAGAATCAAATTTTTTGAACTTGAATTTTGAGCTTGAATCAAAAACAACCAGAGCCAGTGTTATAACTGCTATGGATGTCATGAATAAAGGCGGAAAGTCTATCAAAGGCTGACCTCCCATCTTTATATGGCTAAGGCCCATACCGAGAAGTATCAGTAAAAGCAGGTTTGGAATTCTCAGTTTTCTTGAGATTATAGAAGATATCAATCCGAGTAAAAGTATGAATGCTATAAGAGTTATAGTCACGATAAAATCTTCCATTTAGTTTAACCTCTTTTATCTTGTTTTGGTTATATTGTTTATAAATGTATTGTTTAGAACTTGCCTCATGCTTATAGCAATTTATTTAAATGAAAAGATAAATCAGAGAATAATGGGAAAATATACTGGTGTACTGGATGCTGTTTTGAAAGAGATAAAGCCGGACAAAGAAGAAAGAAGAAAGATCAAGAAAAAGATAGACTCTTTTTTAGAAAGGCTCAACAAGGGGCTGAAAGATGCAAAAGCTGTTCTTGGCGGATCAGGTGCAAAAGGAACATGGCTGAGAGGAGTGCATGATGCAGATGTTTTTGTGCAGTTTAATTATGCCAAATACAAAGATAAAGAAGACAAGTTGAGCGACTTGCTTGAAAAGCATCTTAAGAAAAAGTTTGATGGTGTGAACAGGATTCATGGAAGCAGAGATTATTTTCAGATAGATAAGCAAGGGTTTATATTTGAGGTTGTCCCTGTACTTAAGATATCCAAATCTGAGAAAGCTGTAAATATAACAGATGTCAGCCCCCTGCATGCAAAGTGGGTCAGGAAGCACAAGAAGTATGCTGACGATATAAGGCTGATGAAGAAGTTCTGCAGGGCACAAAGAATATATGGTGCTGAAAGCTATATCAACGGGTTCAGCGGATATATATGTGAGATCCTGGCCATACATTATAAGGGATTTGTTTCTTTGCTCAGGGCTGCTGCCAAATGGAAAGATGAAGAGGTTATCGATATTGAAAAACATTACAGGAACAAGCTTCAGGTTAAGATGGGGATAAATAAAAGCAAACAGCAAGGGCCATTGCTCTTGGTGGACCCTGTCCAGAAAGACAGGAATGCTGCTGCTGCATTGAGCAAAGATAATTATGACCTGTTCAGAAAAGCAGCCAGTGAATTTCTTAAAAAGCCAAGCAAGGAATTTTTTGAAGAGAAGAGGATAGATCTCCAAGAGATGAAAAAAATATATCCTGAAAAAAAGATAATCACTGCAGAAGCCAAACCTTTAGATGGAAAGAAGGACGTAGTGGGAAGCAAACTGATCAAGGTGCTTGAGCATATAGAAAGAAAGATGGAAAAAGCCGGTTTTGAGGTTATCGACATGGTCTGGGAATGGAATGGAAAAGCTATGTTCTATATTGTCCTGGAGGAAGAGAAACTTGAAGGGTATAAGACAAAAGAAGGCCCTCCTGTTAAGATAAAGAAGCATTCTGAGAAATTTAAAAAGATCTATAGGGGAAAGACATTTGTAAAAGCTGGAAAACTGTATGCCCGAGTCAGGAGAAAATTCAGGAAAGCTGAAAGTTTGCTGAAGAATATAATTAAAGATGATTATGTTAAAGAAAGGGTTAAGGATATCAGGATCTCTTAGATTTTTCTTTTTTTGATTCTTCTTTTTTAGGCTCGCCTTCAAGAGGTTCTACATATCTGCATCTTGGATACTGATCGCAGGCGATAAAAGAACCGTAGACTGATTTTCTTACCTTAAGATGGCCTTTTTTGCATTTAGGACAGACTGGCTTAAGCTTGCCTGACTCTATGTCTTCCAGTCTCTGTAGCTGTTTTTTTGTATAGCCTTCCAGCTTTGCAGGGCATTTTGGATTTAAGCACACTTCCTGAGGGCGCTTTTTCTTTTTTATCACAAGTATCTTCGGATGGCTGCATGTTTCGCATATCTTTTTTGCAGGCTTTACAAGGGCATTTGAAGGGAATGAGAATGTTGCCTTGCATTCAGGATATTTGCTGCAGGCTGCAAAGAACCCGTATTTTCCTCTCTTTATCTGAAGGTTGCCTTTCTTGCAGACAGGGCACGGACCTAAAGTAGATAGTTCTTCTCTTGTCTCTTTCTGGGCCTGTGCAAGCTCTTTTCCTACCTCTTTCTCATGCTTTTTGAAGTTTGCACAGATCTTATCAAGGATTTTTTTTGCTTTTTCAATTACAGTTTCTTCTTTTTCTTTGCCTTCCCTTATCTCTTCCATATCTTCTTCAAAATCTTTTGTCAAGGCTTCGTCCACTATATCCGGATTATATTTTTCCAGTGTGTCAGAAGTCCTTACTCCGAGTTCTGTAGCTTTTATCTTCTTTCCTTCTGTGTAATCTCTCTGGAACAATGTATCAATTATAGAAGCTCTTGTTGCTTTTGTTCCAAGATTTCTTTTTTCAAGCTCTTTTATTATGGATGCTTCTGTATATCTTTTTGGAGGCTGTGTCTCCTTTGCATGGAACTCTATCTTCTTTATGTCTATGGTCTGGCCTTTTTCTACCTTAGGGAGTTCTTCTTCTTTTGAAGGAGTAAATCTTCCGTAAAGCTTATGCCAACCAGGCTCTAAGGTTGTTGTGCCTTTTGCTATGAATATCTCATCCTTACAATCTACTCTGATATTCATAGTTTCCCTTACAGCATGATCTCCGAAAGTAGCTAAGAATCTCCTTGCTATGAGCTCATATAAATTATTCTCATCTTTGTCCAGCTTTTTCGGGATGA
>CAYXHN010000023.1:0-13158 GCA_964464955.1 uncultured Methanosarcinales archaeon | reverse complement strand
TATCAATACAACAGGCATCAAAAAGAAACCATACATCAAAGGAATGTTTCCAAAAACATTTCCTATCTTATATATGAAAATTCCAATATGGGAAACAAGATTCATCCTTGAATTCAGCTGCCCAAACCTTCCATTCCTGTAAGAATAATACTGCCCATCATCTCTTAGATCACGTCAAGCATGTCCGCACTCAAGATAATTTTTTCCATAACCATACCAAAGCCAGGGATCTATAGCCAGAAGATATGTATACTCTTTTCCATTTTCAGCAGTATATTGCAGCCTTGATCTGAACTGATCAGCAGTGCCTTTTATCTGCGCTTCTACTTCATCCTTTCTGGATTTCAATAACTCATTAAGATTATCATTAATAAGAGCCTGTTTATTCTCAGCAGGAAGATTAGGATACTGCTGGCTTACCTGCCTCTCTATCTGGTTCTTGTAATAATTATGTACACTGCTCTCTGCCCATTCGTCAGTTACAGGAAGATCAGCAGGATACATCCTTAAAAAAGTTGAAAAAAACACTGCTACAAGTATCAATAATACAGGAACTGCCCACTTATTTCCCTTAAAAAAATCTTTAACAGAAACAACTGCCCCTCTAACATCCAAGGAAACATCTTCTTTATCATCTTTTCCCTTAAATACATCTTTTATATTTGAAAAATCGATCTTTTTCTCTTCAATATCTTCAACATCCTCTTCTATCTTTTCAAACTTTTTCTCTTTTTTCTCAAGCTCTTTCTCTTTTTTGGCTTCTTCTTTCTCCAGTCCAGATTCTTCTTCTTTTATCACTGATATCTCATCTTCTTTCTCTTCAACTTCTTCCTTAAGGTCTTCAAGCTTTTCCCTGTCTTTCTCTAATCTGGTGATATCCTTTTTATCATCAGATATCTCCTTTTTCTTCTCTTCTATATCTTCATCTATCTCTTTTTCAGCTTTTTCAACCTTTTCAGAATCCTTCTTTCTCTTGAAAATATTCTTTATCTTGCTAAGATTCAGCTCAATTTCTTCATCATCTTTCATTTAAAATCCCTCTGCATACAGTTCACTTTTCGAAAACCAGCCTTATTTATAAGTTTTTCTTAAAAATAACAAAAGCCCGGGTTTCTTAAACAATATTTTAAATCCTGATTTCAGCAGCATATCCCTGTTTTTAAGCTCTTTTTTAACTCCTGACAGCAGCCTGACTAACTTATCATAATCTTTATCAGAAAACCTGTTCAAAAAGCCCCTTATCTTTGAATGCAGCCACAGCTCCTTTTCAATATGCCTGACAGCCTTACCATAATCATCCCCCTTAACAATACATTCAGCCAGCTTCTCAGCAGCCTTTAATCCAGAGACTATGCCCCCCCCTGTAGTCGCTTTAACCTGCATACCAGCATCTCCGGCTAAAAACACATTATTCTTATACAGTTTCAGCTTCTTCCATATAGGGATAAGGCCTGCCTGCTTATCCAGTATATCCTTTTTATCTATCTTTTTAACCTTAAGAAACCTTTTAAACACCTTTGAAGAATACTTCTTCCCAGCAACACCTATCCTTGCTATTCCGTCAGATTCAGGTACAACCCATGCAAAAAATCCAGGAGCTATACTCCCCAGATAAACCTCATAATGGTCATCAAACTTTCCTTTTACTCTTGCCTGCATCCCAACATAAAAATCCCTTTTTCCATATAATCCTGCAGATTTAGCAACCTCAGACAATGGCCCGTCAGCTCCAACAATAACATCTGCCTTAACTTTTTTCTTACGCTTATTGCTTTTTATTATCAGCTCATCCTTCTCAATACCCAAAAATTTGCAGTTAAGATGTATCTTAGCCCCTGCTTTCTTAGCCTTTTTAGCGATATCCTTGTCAAACTTAGCCCTGTCAATAACAATATCCTCAACATCAAACTCAGAAAAAGCTTTTTTAGAATATACATTGACCTTAGAAAGCCTATTGACAACATATCTCTCATCAATATCGATTATCTTATTTATCTCTTTAGTCAGGATCCCTGTGCACTGCACTGGCTTGCCTATAGAAGCATGTTCTTCAAACACATGCGCATCTGCACCTTTCTCAGCCAGTTTCCATGCTAAAAAGCATCCAACAGGCCCTCCTCCTATAATAGCTATCATTTTATAGTATTGTATCTAAGAAATAAACAATTAAAAAAAAAGAAAAAAAGAACAAACTTAGTAATAAGTTTGTGACTCTTCTGAATCTTCGTCGTCGCCTTTAAGCTTGCTGAAACCAACTATCAGTCCGATTATAACCAATAGTACAACCAATACGATAAGTGCAACTTCAAGACCCTTCTTAGCGCTGTCCCATCCTGAACTTTCAGGTTCAGCGATGTTAGCTTTAAGAGTTACGTCCTGTACTGACTTTCCGTCGCTCTTGATTGTTAGTCCAACAACCTTTTCTCCTGCAGTAGATCCTTCGTTAGCTGAAACGCTCGCAAAAACCATCTTGGTCTCTCCGCCTTCAAGCACAACTAGGCTTGGGCTAACCTTGACGTTTGCCCAGCTTCCTGCAGTAGCTTCAAGAGTATATGTCTTTGCTGAGTTTCCAGTGTTGCTTAGTGTTATCGGATAAACAACGCTTTCTCCGCCAGCAGTTATGTCCTGTGTTTCGCTGCCTAAAGCTACGATTGTCTTTCCAACATCAACATTGCATGCATCACTTTC
Organism: uncultured Methanosarcinales archaeon; assembly: GCA_964464955.1. GTDB lineage: Archaea > Nanobdellota > Nanobdellia > Woesearchaeales > WJKL01 > WJJM01. The sequence continues at coordinate 10,470 of CAYXHN010000023.1, read as the reverse complement.
AACAACAGTTACTGTATGATCTTCAGTTACTGTTTCGTCTCCGTCATCAAATGTAACAGTCACAACAGCTTTGTAGTCTCCTGCTGGAGCGCAATCAGGTATCCACAGGTAAAGCTCTTCGCTTGTTTCTGTGTCTTCGTCTTCCAGCTCATCCATATAGTCAGAATCTGCTACTTTCAGTTCTGGAATCTCGATGTTAACCTTAACGTCTTCTTCAGTTTCTCTTCCAACATTCTTAATTCTTGCGATAGCTCTTAGTGAGTGTCCCGCCTTAACTTCATAAGCTGGGCTGAAGATAACGTCTTTGATTGTTAGTCCGTTTCTTACAGGGTCAACTTCAAGGATTGCATTGTATGTAGCTTCGTCATCTCTAAAGTTTGAAACTTCTATCCTTAAAGCATACTGTACTGTTTCGTCATTGTCTTTTATGTCCATCCTGTCTGGAAGCTTTATTACAAGACCATCATTTTCATCTACATAATACGTCTTGTTAGCTTTCACTGTGATCGGATCAGTTTCAGCTTCAACATCATCCTGATCATGGTCAAGCCCGTTTATTTCAGCCTGAACAACGATATTATCATCATCGCCAGTAGCACCAAGCTTAACTTCTATCTCTATCTCGTCTCCTCTGTTGATTCCGCCTCTGATTTCGCCTTCCTCAACAGCTCTGTCATTTATGTACACTTTTTCGATTTCAACAGGCACGCTATCCGCTTTTGCTATTCCGGAAATAGCTATTAGGCCTATTAAAAATAGCGCAATTACGCTAAAAAGCTTTATTTTGTTTGTTTTCATTTTTTTAATCCCTCCTATGCTTTTGTTTTTTATCCTAAAGCATTAAACCCCCAATTTTTTGTTGTTATTTTATAATCACAACCCATATATAAAGCTTTTGCTTTTTTTAGTATATGAGAGTGATTACTCTCTCTTGCTACTTATCAATGATAACATCACTCTATCTTGAAATCTCTGTATTTCACTCTTCTCATCTTATCATTGCTCACTGATATCCTGATAGCATATTTTCCACTGTCTTCATCACTAGGTATCTCCATGTATAGTCTCTTGCTTGCATCCTCGTCATCCTCAAGATCAAACGGCCCTTTTGTTGCTATAAGCCCCATCTGAGGTATAGATGCAGTTATCTTTACATCATCTATCTCTTCCTCAGCAGTATTCTTTAATGAAACTGCCAGCACTAATGTCTCTCCTCCTTTTATGTAGTCTCCGCTAACAACCCTTAATCCAGCCATCATAAGGTTATCTCTTCCTGGAATCTCCTCAAATTCAGTCACTACTATGCTGAAATTTTGGGTCGCTTCTCCTCCCTGTCCGTCGCTTGCTTTTATCACTACTTCATTTGTTCCCTTATCTTTGTAATCTGGAAGCCAGTTGATCCTTCCGTTTGTAGGGTTTATTGACATTCCTTCAGGTCCTTTTTCCAGTGAGTATGTTATCTCATCCCCGTCAGGATCTTCAGCATCAGCGTCATAAGAATAATCTTCTTTGACAAGAGCCTCAGTTACCGGGCTTGAGGTAAAGTATGGCGCTCTGTTTATATCTTCAGATACACATATTGTGAATTCCTGGACATCCCATCCGCCTCTTCCGTCGCCTACGATAACATCTACATCATAGTCTCCTGCAGCAGTTGGAGTCCATTCTATAAGTCCTGTAGCTCCATCGATTGCCATTCCAGCAGGCGCATCAGCCAGCGAATAGGTCAATGTATCTCCGTCTGCATCAGATGCATCAACATCATATTCATACTCAGCATCAACTTCAGCTTCAGTTACTGGTTCTGATGTTATGACAGGAGCTGTATTCCCAGCTTCGCCTGTAACATTTATAGTAAATTCCTGGACATCCCATCCGCCTCTTCCATCGCTTACACTTACAGCAGCATCATAGTCTCCTGCAACTGTTGGAGTCCATTCTATAAGTCCTGTAGCTCCATCGATTGTCATTCCGGCAGGGAATGATGTCAACGAATAGGTCAATGTATCATTATCTTCATCCTCAGCCTCAACATCATAAACATAGTCTGTATTCACAGAAGCTTCAGTTACTGGTTCTGATGTTATGACAGGAGCTGTATTCTCAGCTTCTCCTGTAATATTTATAGTAAACTGCTGAATATCTGTTCCACCGTTTAGATCAGCTACAGTGACGACAACAGCATATATCCCATCTTCTAAAGGAGTTTCCCATCTTATTGTTGCCCTTGTATCATCCTGCCTTTCTATGGTCATGCCGTCAGGAGATGAAATAAGGTTAAATACTAATGCATCAAAGTCAGCATCAAAAGCCTCTACACTATATACATAGCTTGAGTTAGGCTGAGCTTCTGTAACCGGAACACTTACTATCTTTGGATCATCATTTATGTTCATTACAGTAACACTGAATGTATCTCTGTCTGAAATATTTCCTGTATCAGTAACCTGTACAGTTATATCACATGCCCCATAATAATTGGCAGCAGGGTCCACATCTATCATGTTGTGCTCATTTATTGTTACACCGCATGTTTCGCTTGTATCTCCTGAAACTATCTCATATGCAAGCATATCAGCAGATTCTTCTCTGTCTTCAGCATAATTCTCAAGATTGATTATTCCTATCTCCTGAGTATCTTCATGTACTGAAATATCAGGGATGCCTTCTATTGAAGGTCCAAGATCAGTAGGAGTAACATCCACTCTCATTCTTGCGCTGTCCTGTCCTCCTTTAGGATCAGTGACAGTCAATGTAAGAACATCGATCCCTACCTCAACTCCTGTCAATGAAAGAACATGGGTTTCAGGATCTACTGAATATTCAACTACCCTTGACCCATATACGCTCTCTATGCTCCAGGTAAGAGTTGAATCTGCATCATCATTATCCTGCACATAATCATCAAGGTCGATATCTGAATATGTTCTCCTTGCTATTGAAACTTCAGGCAGTTCGCCTATAGTAGGAAGATAGTTTACATGGTCCATGAATATCTTGTATGTCGCATCTCCATTTCCCATAGCTACATTTCCTGTATTTTTTGTATAGGATGCATGTTCAGCCTCATACATATAATCACCATAGCTAAGTCCTGTAAATGTTATTGTTCCGTCTGCTCCAGTGGCAAGGGTCTGATCATATCCATCCCCTGTAATCTGTACCTCTGCTCCATCTATAGCAGTAAATGTATCAGCGTCTTCAACAGTGATCGTTAGGTCATGAGACGGCTGTTCATATATGTATTTTGTCTGGCTTATTGTCCTTGGCTCGTTTGAGAGATCATTACATCTTCCGTCATCTCCTGTTCCTTTTAATGTAACAAGATACTCTCCAACTTCAGTCGGTGTTATTACTATAGAAGCAGATTCAAGTGAATCAGCATCTCCTGTAGCCTCATAGCCCCTAGTTTGAGGGAATCCTTCCATGCTCTCCCCGTCTTTTGTTATGTCTACAACAACTTCAGTCTCTATCGAATACCTGTTCAATACATTATCTCTGTAGTTGCTTAATCTTTCAAATGTTATGGTAAGTTCTTCCCCTACTTTTGGGAAATCATCAGAAAATTCCATGTTCTGCATGTTTGTAAAGCAAAGCTCTGATACAGGATCAACAACTGCAAACTCATCATTCCATGTCTCAGTTGTAGTGCTTTCACACATCTCATCAACTATGGTTGTTTCTACAACCGCGCTGTATCCTGGTCCAACCTCTGAAGGGGTCCATCCTGTAAACTCGACCTGTTCCTCACTATTTGCCATTATATGCAGAGTTTTTGTATCTTCGTATACTTTAGTTCCGTCAGGATCATAGACTTTTAGGTTGACTTCAGTATCAGCATCATACCAGTCTTCATATCCTTCTGGGATCATAAAAGGCGGCTGTCCGTTATGCACAAACGCACTGACTATCTCTCCATCTATCTTTGTCTTTACAGAAACTGTTATAGGCTCTCCTACCTTAACCTGCCTGTTCACTTCATCATAATAGTTCAGAGAAAAGCCGGTCATAGGAGCCCTGCATCCATCTATCTTATTCATAGTATGCTCATAAGTTCCAAGATAAGAATCTTCTCCGCCTGGATTCCAGTTGTCTATTCTTGTCCATTGCTTTGGAGCATAGCCATGTGCAAATGCATAGCCTGCATAATCCTTAGGAGTATCTGAATAAGGATAAGTATATAGCAGCTCATCATCTGTATTTGTATAATAATGCCCGTTAGCAGGAGCATCACAGTTATCATCTGTACACTCTCTTAGATATCCCTCTACTTCAACCGGGTTTCCGTGTTTATCATAAAACTTGTCCAGCTCATAGTTTCCTACAGCAGGGCCTACATTAGTGTATGTTGCAGCAGCAACAGATCCTGCTATCAGCAGTAAAAACATGATCGATATTGTTAGTATTTTTGTCATTTTCATTTTTTGATACCTCTCTATTCTCCTGGAATTGTTACATCTCTTGTTGGTGCACTGTCAGGGCTTGGCTGTCCGTCGACTGTCTGGCTTGGTCCTGGAGTGCCTGGTTGCCCTTCTCCTCCTGAGTTTACACCATCACTAGTCTCAGTCCTGTTTCCGTTTGACTGATTGTTCTGGTCAGCTTCTTCCTGTTTTCCATCTCCCTTATCTTTGCCTTTCTTAGCAAAATGATATCCTACATATGGAGCAGCCTGTACAGCAAGGTCGCTTATAGCTCCGAAGATTCCGCCTCTTTCAAAAAGGCTTTTCATCTTATGGCCTATGCCCAGTCCTGCAACATATCTCTTTCCGCCGGGAGTGTTCTCTATTATCTTTCTGTATGCCTGGTCAAGAGCAGGAACATTATTCAGTATCGGACTAAAAAGTCCTCCTGCGACTCCGTCAGCAAGGCTGTTCGCAGCCTTTGTTGCATGTCCTGTCGATCCGAACAATGCATATGCTCCGTCTCCATTAAGAGCCCCGTCAACAGGTGCAGAGAACATCAATGGTAGTCTCTTGAAGAAGTTCCCTATCGCTCCCAATGGGTCTGTCTTAGGCCTGTTCTCTTCGATTATATTCTCAAGCTTGTCTTTCTTATTTTCTATCTTCTCTCTTATGCTGTTTGTATCTATATCTCTCCCGGACTGAGTAGAATAACCTTCAGCAAGATCAGCTGTAAGCTGAGCAAGCTCTACTGCTCTTCCGTTGTCATATTTAAGAAGCTCTTCTGCATCATCCAAAAGGGAAGTTACAAGCCTTCTGTTATCATCATTTTCAACAAACTTATGCTCTAGTCTTTCTTCAGCACTTCCAGGAATTACAACTCCCTTGTTGTCTGTCTCAAATGTATAGACTGTTTTTCCTGCATTTCTTTTGTTTTCTCTTCTTCCTCTCCTTGAATTGTCGATTATTCCTGATTTTACAGCATCATAATCTACTGCAAACTTATTTATGTCTTCAGCCTCACCAAACATGCTTTTTGCATAGTCTGTCAGCTCTTTGCTGTCAAACGCACCATAACCCTCACTTATAGATTCGTCTACTACAAATGGAGTTCCCATGAAGATGTTAAAGAACTTATGCCTTCTTTTTGCTTTTTTCTCGTCAAGCTCTTCCATGGTCTTATTATAATCCTCAAGTCCAACCCCTGCCATCAGTGCTTTCTTCACACTGTCAAGCGCAGCAGTTGTCCTTCCATAAGCCTGCATAAGCTTTGAGTCCTTCATACTATCGTTCTTGATTCCATTAAGAAGATCGTCTTTTGAGTTAGTATAGGATTCATCAAGAACCTCAACAAGCTCTTTCTTCTTCTCTTCACTAAGATTTCCATTGCTTACCTGCTCATCAAGTATGCTTGTATAATCGTCTATCGTTTGCTCAGCGCTCTTGAATATTATATCTATAGGCCTTCCTGACATGAAGTTGTTACCCATAGTCTTTGCTTTGTATTCTGTAAGTGTTTCAAGATCTGCTGTTTTTTCTTCTGCACTTTCTTTATTTTCAACATAATCTCTTACTGTCTTTCCAAGCCTGTTCCTGTGAGACTCAAGGTATTCTATTACAGTTGGCCCATCCTGTGTTTGAGTCACAAAAGTGTCTCCCTTTATCCTCTTATCTCCGCCATATCTCCTGTCTCTTGTTGGCCTGTAATTTGCAAATCCGTCAGAAGGCACTATATTATTATCCTGTTCATCAAGACTTGATTCTTCTTCAGCCTTCAAAGGAATTATATTCTTCGGCATTTCTTTAGCTTTATTAAGATCTTTTTCTAATCCAGATTCAGAAACTTCAGCTTTCTTCTCAGCTTCTTGCTTTTTACCATAATCTTCTCCTGCTTTTTCTTCTTTATACTCTTTCTTGACAGGAGCAGTTTCTTCTTTCTTTTTCTCCTCAGCTTTCTTAACTGGCTTTTTCTTTATTGAGCCAATGTCGACCCTCTCTTCAGTGGTTTCGCTTGTAGGCAGTGCATAAGCAGGCCTTCCAGCACCATAGTCAGAATTACTTATATTATAGGCACCAAAAATTCCAGCACCAGCTAAAAGTCCGGCAGCAACAGCTTTCTTCCATCCACCCATACTTTTTTTCTCTGGAATAGCTGCTTCCTTCACTCCTAATTTTTCAGACTCAGTATTATCTAGTTTTTGGCTTAATGATATACCATTATACTCTTTTATATCAGTAACATTTGAAGGATCACTATAATTTCCATTATCATCATGTTTTACAAGGACATTATCTATCTCATTGTAAAGCTTTTCCTGCTTTGCAGAAACTTCTGAAGCATTTGCAACTCTTTTAGAGTTCAGATACTTGTCATTTTTTAAAGCGCCTTTTAATGTATTCAATGCAAACTTATCTGTCTCAGAAGCATACCCTCTTTCTTTTATATCATATGTTTTCTTCAGTAGCTCATCAAGACCCTGGTTCCATGTCTTTTTGTTAGAAACAATATCTTTGATATCATTGTTCAAATTATCTTTATAAGAATCATTCATTAGTTCTGATGTTTGTTTTGTTGAAAAGTATTTTGCCATTTTTATCCTCCTTGTTTCTGCATTAAACAGTAATTTGGGTTTTATCGGTCATATATTACTCAAATAACCCATCTTGTTTGTATAGACCAAATATAATGCCTTTTTTGGCTATATTCAATCTAAAACAACCCTTTTTGAATCAACAAGGGCATAATACCCTTGAAATAAACTTACTAAACAGTAGTGATAGCCCTTTATAAAGCTTTTTGTTTTTTTAGCATTTATCAATAGTAACAGATTAACGCCAAACACCTTTTAAAGCTTTGTTTTTATTCAGATTAGACGACAAATCTTTGATCATAATGCAACCTAGAACTAGATTCTCTGTTAAGCCAGAACCCAACTTAATCCTATTGAGACTGTTAAATAGTACAGCAGACATATATTTTTTATCAATTTTGATGATTGATCAGATCCCAATATATAGCTTTCAGATAATGCTCCAAAGGTAATATCCGGCTCCTGCTCCAAACAAGAGGATAAGCAGGCAAGATATCAGCCTATTTATAGGTACAGAATACTCTGGCTTTCTTCCACCCATATCCTTGGCCTTGGCAGCCATCAAAACTATCAGTATACCTGTCAAACCGCCGGCAAGAACTCCGCTTATCTCAAGAGCTTTTACAAATCCTGCAATCCCAGCAAGTGCTATCCCCAGAGGGATAAGGCAGGTCAACCCCCATGATACAAATTTATTCAGATTATAATCAAAATGATACATCTGCTCCAATGCAAGCCCTAAAGCCAAAAAAGAGGTAGTCATAGTTATAGCTGCAAATATATTCCCTATCCACACCATATGTTCACCTATTATCTCTCCAAGCCCTATTGTAGCTACTTCTGTAGTTCCTGCTCCACTCACACCCACTATAAAAAACGCAAATAAGAGATAGATAGCCATAGGTATAAGCATCCCCAAAACAACAGCTTTCCTCATGCTTTTCTCATTGCCTTCAAGCACCATCTCCATCTCAGGGATCGCTGTTGCCCCAAGATAAGCGAAAAGCACAACACCATAAGGCAGGAATATATTGTGGATATTGAATGCATTAAAGTTTTGGACATCTAAGAACCTAAAAGAAAAGACTGCTATTACAACGACAACAAGGATTATCATGGGCAGCATGTAAAGCTCAGACACAGCAACCTCTCTTATCCCCAAATATATGATCGTAGAAACGATTGCAAAAAATATCAACGAATAAAGTAGCGGGTTTCCGATGCCAGCCATAGCATAGATAGCCTGGCCCACACCCATTATATATGCGACCAATGCTCCGTATATTCCCCCCATCATTGCAGCCATCATCAGGAACTTCCCTTTTTTTCCAAGATATTTCTCAGCATATCCTGTTAATTGATGCCTTCCTTTTGTCCTCAGGGCAACCTCTCCAAGATAGAGATAAAGAAACATAGATATGATCCCAAGAACAATAATATTCAATGCGCCTGTCCAGAACCCAGCTTCAGCAACAACATATGGGATCCCCAATATGCCTGCTCCTATCACAGTCCCGACCATAGTAGCGATGGCCTCTAAAACAGCTTTTTTCATCTTATCCCTTTTTGCATCATAATCTTTATCAAATTTAAAAACATATCGATTTCATCTGCCTAAAATTATCCAGTGATTCTGGAAAGATAAGATCAAAAAATAACAACGCCTGAGGGAACAGCTTACAGTCTATTCAAATATAAAGATAAATACTTTGTAGAGGAAACCATAGAAATCCTTAAGGATCTCTTGTAAAAAAAAGCAGAGCATCTATCCCACAACTAAAGTTGCAGGCATCCTGCTTTTTTCAGTATAAAAGATTACAGAGGCAAAAACAATATGAGGATGTCTGAGATTAAACAACTGATGAAAAATATGGAATCATTAAATATTTCTCAAGGCCTTTTGATTTGCACAAAAAAAGATTTCCTAAAGGGAAAAACAGTAGAAATGTTTATAAAGAAGTTATGATAATCAGGATACTGTCCGAAGAAGATTTAAGGGGACGTAGTATAAACCTTTTGGGACATCCCAAGAAGGGTACAGCCTGGCTAGAATAGTCGCCTCCAGAAATTGGAGAGATGAGCTTTCGGGCGATGATATCCACTTGAAGTCAGCGACGGATGGGGGTTCAAATCCCTCCGTCCCCACTTTTTATTAAAAATTTCAATTCCAAAAATTTGCTGGCTATAGTGCGAGTCTGCAATACTGCACATTAAGGTAGGACACTTTCAGCGGATTTTCATGATATTCAAAATGCTAAAGATAGATGGTTCTTATGGAGAAGGCGGCGGACAGGTAATCCGGACAGCCCTGGCCCTCTCAACAATAACCAGGATTCCTTTTGAAGCACATAACATAAGAAAAGGAAGATCCAAACCCGGGCTTAAGGCTCAGCATATAAACTGCGTTAAGTCTCTTGAAGACCTCTGCAGTGCAAAAAAAGCAGACTGCTACATAGGCTCTGAAAGATTGACATATATCCCAGACAGGATAAAAGCCAAATCACTTAATATAGATATAGGCACAGCAGGCTCTGTCTCCTTGCTTTTACAGTCAACACTATTGCCTTCTTTCTTTGCAGATAAGAAGATGAAGATTAATATCACAGGAGGCACAACCGGAAAATGGGCAATGCCTTATGATTTCTTAAATTCAGTTTATCTCCCCAGGATAAGAAAATATTGCGAAAAGATAAGCACAACTCTTGTAAAAAGAGGCTATTATCCAAAAGGCGGAGGAAAGATAGAACTAAACATAACTCCCAGATACAGGCTGTCAGATTTCAGTGATTTTAAGGAATTCCATTCATATCTTAAAAAACAAGAGCAGCCCATAAATTCGATAAAGCAGTACAATCTCGTCCAGGTAAAAGGCGTATCCCACTCATCCAATCATCTTGAAAAAGCAGAGGTGGCAGACAGGCAGGCAAAAGCAGCAAAAGTCATCCTCTCAAAACTCAACTGCCCGGCAAACATCAGAACAGAATATTGTAATACTTTATCTCCTGGCTCAGGATTGACCCTCTGGAGCATATACAGCAGGGATGACGAAGAGATAAACTTCAATAACCCGATAATACTGGGGGCAGACGACCTGGGAGAAAAAGGAAAGCCTGCAGAAAAAGTAGGAAAACAGGCAGCCTCAAAACTATTGGAAGAGATAGAGGCGGGCGCTGCAGTAGATAGGTACACAGCAGACAACCTCATCCCATGGCTTGCCTTGTTTGGAGGAGAGATAAGAACATCAGAGATAACTGAACATACAAAGACAAACATCTGGGTCTGCGAACAGTTCCTTGGAAAAACATTCGAGATAGACGAAAGAGAGAACATAATAAAGACCAATTTCTAGCTTAAGCTTAGCTAAAATCCATATGGCAACAGAATTTAGGATTAGTTACTTCCTTCAATGTCAAAGAAAAACTCTAAAAACCCAACTTTGACAGTTAAATAATTAAGAGTCCTTAGCTTGTTTGAATTTA
>CAYXHN010000022.1:0-13428 GCA_964464955.1 uncultured Methanosarcinales archaeon | reverse complement strand
CTGTATGATTATGTTTATTATAGAATTGATAAAGCTGTTTACTCCAAACTTGATGTATTTTTTTGCTATCTTTATATCAAATATCAGAGATGGGACAAAAGGGACAAAATAGAATTTTGCAATATGATCAGCAAGATTATTTGATAACTGGCCAAGGATTATGGCCCAGGGTCCAAAACCCAGGAATGCCAGTGTGATCGTGACACCCCCATATGCAGAAAGCCCTGCAAGGCTGCTTATAATACTTTGCTTATACATGAGTTCTTTTGACATTATTGCTGAAGGTATGTTGGCCATAGAATGAAGAAGCTTCCCTAATGCGATGGCTCTTATCATCCAGACAAGGGTATTTAATGATGCTGGGTCTGTTATGTTCTTTCCAAAGAATTCTGCTACATACGGGGCTATTAAGAATCCGATCAAAGCAATGGCTGTGTTTTGTATAAGGTGAAGATAAAAAAGCGTATTTTTGGACTTTACAGGATCAGATTCATCATCCCTGATAAATGCTGCACCTATCCCAAAAGACTGGATTATGCTTAAAGATGAGATGACAACTGCTGCCATAGCTGCAAGACCAAATTCTTCTGGAATCAGTAATCTTACAAGAACAAGCTTTACTGCAAGCATCAATATCTGGCTTATTATCTGATTTCCTCCTCCAAACAATATGCCTAAAAAAGCCTTTTTCTTAAGTTCGTGCATAAGCCACCTCTTTCAATTTCAATTGGCAGATATCATATAAAAGCTTTTTGATTAAAAGTTTTATTTTCAAATGGTTTTGATAATATCATTTATAAGGCAGTAAATCTGCCCTGCGATAATGATTTAATAATGATAATTTTTCGGTTAATAAGCTGCATTGTGATAATGATTTTTCAATCTTATTTTCTAATTTAACAATCTGCTTTGCTATAATGATCTCTCAGTTCTAATCTCTAAATCAGCAAAACTGCATTGCGATCAGGATTTTTCAATCCTAATCTCTAAATCAGCAAAGCTGCTTTGCGATCAGGATATTCAATCCCGATCTATAAGTGTGCTCACTATGTTCGCACACACTATAGCGCTGAAGCAGAGCAGATTAGTTCTGGGTTGAGTTGGATTGAGTGATAAGTTGGCTTAGTTGAAAACTCAGTTAGCTTGACTGAGAGAGCAGTCGATTGAAAACAAAGCCAGAACTCGGCTTAAATCGCACTGAGGCTGTGCACGAGTGCAGCGAGTGCCATGGATAGGATTGAATCTCAATTTGCCCTTTAGAAATATTAAGGAGTTAAGTGCCATGGACAGGATTGAATTTTAATTTGCCATTTAGAAATATTAAAGAATTGATTGTCGTGGCTTATAATTTTTAGAAATTTTGATATAAAAGCAGGATTTCAATGATACGGATAAAAGCAGGGCTTAGAGATAGGATTGAATCATTATATGTTATTTAGAAACATTAAAGAATTGATCACCCTAAATAGGATTGAAGTTTAGTTTTTATAAATATTAAAAATCATTATATTCCAAGGATTATCTTAATCTTAAGGATAATCAATATCTGCAATCGATTAAAACTTCTAAAGACTATCATCCCAAAGAAAAAATTATCAATTAAAATAGAAAGGTTTTAATATTAAACTAATTTAAAAAATCTTATGCAAAAAGTAAAGAAAGCTATAATCGCAGCAGCAGGACTGAACTCAAGGATGTATCCTTATACAAAAGTCGAGTCAAAGCTGTTTCTGCAGATATTGAACAAACCTGTTGTGGAGTATATTGTTGAGGAACTGGCAGCTTCAGGTATAGAAGAGGTTATAATCATCTCAAACCACATATCAAAGATAAAAAGATTCTTTTCAAAGGACAAGGAATTGAATGCTTTGCTTAAAAGACTAAAAAAAGAAAGCGCGATAAAGAATTTCAGAAAGATAGAAAGATTATGCGATGTAAATATCATAGGCCAGTATGAGCCAAGAGGATGGATGCATGAGGTCTGGCATGCAAGGGATCATATCAAAGATGAGCCATTTATAGTTACTTTTTCAGATGTTTTGTTCCAATCAAAAGTTCCTGCTACAAAGCAGCTTATCAAAAAATTTGAAAAAAACAATAAAAACATAAGGGCGCAGGGAAGGTTTCTGTTTAAGCCAGGGGTGTTTAATCTGCTTAAGGAAGAGGTATATGATCTTGGAGAGGACAATGCTGACATTGATGTATTTGAGAAACTTAGTGAAAAGGATGATGTATTCAATATGAACATAAAAGGGAAATTCTACAATGTAGGGGATCCTCTATCATATATGAAAACTGAGACAGAGTTTGCATTAAAAGATAAAGAAATAGGGAAAGAATATAAAAAATTCCTAAGATCTATAATAAAATGAAGCCATATCATCTTATAAAAAGGATATTTGATACAGTTCTTTCTTTGATAGGCATAATCATACTGATGCCTATTTTTATTATCCTTGCTGCCTGGATAAAATTCAGTTCAAAAGGGCCTGTAATCTATAAGCACGAAAGGATCGGAAAAGATGGGAAGCAGTTTAATATCTATAAGTTCAGGTCCATGGCCGTAGGAGCAAGAGATATGCAAAAGAAAGGCATACCAAATAAAGAGATTATAACTTCTGCAGGAAGATTCATGAGAAAAACATTTCTTGATGAGACTGCCCAGCTTTTCAATATATTGAAAGGAGATATGAGCTTGGTCGGGCCAAGGCCTCTTGATAAGGAAGCCTATGACAACTGGCTTAAGAAAAACAAGCATGTTAAAGATATAATAAAGATAAAGCCTGGGTTGACAAGTATAGAATCTGTAACTGATTATCTTGATGAAGATGAAAAGACAAAGTTTGAAAAGCATTTCAAGGGCCTTTTGAAAAGAGATACTGACAGGAAAAGTTTTATTAAGCACAGGATAGTATTAGATTCATATTATGTTAATAAGGAATCTTTTTTTCTTGACCTAAAGATAATCACATATACCTTTTTTCTTATGCTAAGAAAAATCTTCTCTAAAAAGTGACAAAATATTTACGAAAGATTTATAAAATGGGTTTTTCTCATAGATATATAAGAAATTTATCTTATTGAAAATTTCAGCAGGGAATTTTTGGAGGGTTCAATACCTCCCACATATGGTGAAATTTTCAATTCCAAAAATTTGCCAGCTATGGTGCGAGTCTGTAATACTCCTCACTTTAGTGCAGAGATAGGACGAGCAACAACCATCAGCAAATTTTTGTTATTAAGTTTCTACAGGGTGAACGAGGGGATAATATGATAATCTACAGGACAATAAAAAGAATTATAGATTTTTGCTTTTCTTTCTTGTTTCTTTTACTGCTGTCGCCTGTCCTACTGTTCCTTGGACTGGCTGTTCTTGTTTCAGATGGGAGGCCAGTAATCTTCAGCGCTAAGAGGGTTGGAAAGAACAAGAGGCTTTTTACTGTCTATAAGTTCAGGACATTGGTCAATGGTGTGAAAAGAAGAACAGACGGACTGGGGGATAAAATAGTGATCAACAAGCTTGCCAGATATATGAGAGATACCCATCTTGATGAGACTCTTCAGCTATGGAATGTTCTTAAGGGAGATATAAGCCTGATAGGGCCAAGGCCTTTGGATGTTCCAAGATACCATCATCTGAAAAGCAAAGACATGTCATGGGATAGGATATTTAAGGTAAAGCCTGGGATGACCTGCTTAAACCAGATAGCTAGGTATTCCAACTGGGGCATGACAAGGATAAGGAAATTAAAGGGTCTTAAGAATATGAAAAGAAGGAACAGGCTTAAGCTTGACAAATATTATATAAAAAACGAATCCCCTTCTTTAGATATGAAGATGGTATTGTGGACAATAGAGTATCTTTTTATCGGATTATTCACAAAAGTATTCAAGAAAGATTAAAGGGTCTTATAATAAAATCCTTTTTCTTCAGCTTCTTTTTTATCATAAAATCCTTTTACATCTATAAGGATAGGATTCTTTTCCATCATGCCTTTAAGCTTGTCAAGGGTCAGTTCTTTAAATTCATCATGCGGACTGAATACAAGCGCGACATCAAACTTTTCATCACTATCATATCTTTCTATTCCAAATGAGCTTATCTCTTTTTCTGTTATCAGAGGGTCCATGCCTTTTACCCTGATGCCGTATTTTTTCATATATCTGATAACATCTTTTATCTTGCTGTTTCTTGTGTCAGGACAGTTTTCTTTGAATGTCAGGCCCATGACAAGAACCTTTGCTTCTCTTACGTGTTTCTTTTTCTTCATCAATGCTCTCAATACTATATTGTTCAGATGTTTTGACATGAACTCATTAATACCTCTTCCAGCCAATATGACTCTTGGTTCATAGTTGAGTTTCTGGGCTTTATATGTGAGATAATATGGGTCTACGCCGATACAATGGCCCCCAACCAGTCCAGGCAGGTATTTATGAAAGTTCCATTTTGATCCAGCAGCTTCAACAACTGCTTTTGTATCGATATCCATCTTTTCAAAGATCAAAGAGAGTTCATTGACTAAAGCTATGTTCAGATCTCTTTGTATATTCTCTATAACTTTTGCAGCTTCTGCTGTCTTGATATCCGGAGTTTTATGGATGCCTGCTGTTATCACTTTTCCATATATCTCTGCCATCTTTTCTGTTGTTTCCGGGTCCATGCCTCCAGCAACCTTTATTATCTTTGTAACAGTATGTTCTTTGTCTCCTGGATTGATACGTTCAGGGCTATAGCCTACCTTAAAATCCTGTCCAGCTTTCATGCCTGATTCTTTTTCAAGGATAGGTATGCATACCTCTTCTGTCGCTCCTGGATAGACAGTAGATTCAAAGACAACTATTGCGCCTTTTTTCAGATTCTTTCCTATGATCTCAGAAGCAGATCTGATGTATTTTAAATCAGGGATCTTGTCCTCTGTTATGGGACTAGGGACTGCAGCTATGATGAAATCAGCTTCTTTTATCTTTGAAGGGTCTGTAGTAAAATCTATATTGCAGTTCTTTATCTGCTCAGATGTAAGTTCTTCAGTTGAGTCTATGTTGTTTTTAAGCTCTTCTATCTTTTTTTCTGAGACATCAAATCCTATAACTTCAAACTCATTGTCAAAAGCATGAGCCAATGGAAGCCCTACATATCCAAGCCCTACAACACATATCTTTGTCATAGGAATTAAGATTTGTAATCTGTTTAAAAATCTATTGATTTTTAGTCTGTTATTAATTATCTTGTGGTTAGGATAATTTAATTCTAATCTTCAGGTTAATAAGTTGCTTTGTGATTATGATTTTTGAATCTTATTTTCTAAGTTAGCTGAAATTTCTTGTGATAATAATTTTAATAAAATCATTATCTCTAAATCAGCAAAGCTACTTTGCGATCATGATCTTCAATTCTAATCTCTAAATCAGCAAAGCTGCTTTGCGATCAGGATTTTTCAATCCCGATCTATAAGTGTGCTCACTATGTTCGCACACACTATAGCGCTGAAGCAGAGCAGATTAGTTCTAAGTTGAATTGAGTTGAGTGCTAAGTGGATTTTAGATGAATACTTAGTTTGCCTGACTGAGAGAGCAGTCGATTGAAAACAGAGTCAGAACTCGGCTTAAATCGTACTGAGGCTGTGCAGGAACAGCGAAGCTGTGAGTGCCATAGATATGATTGAATCATTATATTCTATTTAGAAGTATTAAAGAATTAAGTGCCATGAATAGGATTGAAATTTAGTTTGCTTTTTATAAACATTAAAAAATTGAATTTAGTTCTCAAATACATGATACTATCAAATACTTTTCATAAGTGAAACTAAAGGCTTTTATATGTTTAGGTCCTTCTTTTGGCTATGGATATGATCAGATGGCTTAATAATCACAAGATATTGTATTGGGTGCCTTTAGCTGCAGTTGTGTCTGTAATACTCTTTTTCAGCATAATTCCAAGGCCTTTTGAAGCCATAACTGGAGAAGAAGGCTCTTTTCTGGATGATCTCAATCTTTTTGATGCGCTGCATGCTGCAGCATATTTTGCATTATGTTTTTTTATGGGTGTAGCTTTCAGGCATTCTGATGGAATATTCAGAAACAACCATTATGCTCTTGCTATAAGCTTTAGCCTCATATTCGGAGGGGCTATAGAGATAGTGCAGGGTTTTATTCCAGGAAGATATCTTAGCTTTTATGATGTTATGTTTAATCTTGCAGGGATAATTCCAGCGCAGATCATAAGATATTTTCTTAAGAAAGAAAAGAGATATCTGGATAAGATAATCTGATCATCTATGATTTTTTATCTTTTCTTTTGAATATATTCTTCATACCTTTTATCTTTTCTCTTAAGGCATTTTTCTTTTTCTTAGATTTAACAACAAGATTATCTTTTTCTTTTCCATCATCTTTGTAATGGTAATAGTAATAATACCTGTATTTGCTGTAGCTTTTCTTTGATTTGTTTACAGCTACTCCTAATATGCTGGATCCTGCAGTTTCCAGCCTTTCCTTAGCCAGCTCCATAGCGTTTTTTTCAGAGTTCTTTTCATCCATGACCATGATTGAAGCTCCTGTCATGGAGGCAAGGATCGCACTGTCGCTGAACTGCACTAAAGGGACAGAGTCAAACAATATAAGGTCATATTTTTTAGAGTATTTTTTTATGAACTTTTTCATCTCATCTGACTCAATGGTGCTCTGAGGATTATAGCCCAGGCTTCCTGCAGGCAGCATATCAAGATTTTTTCTCAGTTTTATCAAGGCTTCCTTGAGATTAGATCTTCCTGAAAGTACATCAGTTAATCCGGGTTTTCTTGGTTTGCTGAATATCTTGTTAAGCTTTGGCCTTCTTAAGTCTACATCAACAAGAAGTATCTTGTGCCCTACTTCTGCCATGGTTATCCCCAGGTTAGAGGTTGTATAGGATTTTCCTGTTCCTGCTTTGTCTGATGCAAATGTTATAGATTTGATGTCTTTATTTTTAGTGGCAAATCTTATGTTTGTAGCTAATGTCCTGTATGCTTCTGTCACATATGATTTCGGATGCTGACTAGGGTTGAGCATCTTTAGCTCTTCTTGTTTGTTTATTATGGGTATATTTCCGATGACATTTATTCCAAGAGTTTCTTCTATATCTTCTGAAGACTTGAATCTTTTGTTGAAAATCTCGAACAGCTGGATAAGCCCGAAAGAGACTGCGCAGCCAAATGCCAGGAACATGCCCACTATCATGAAGCCTCTTGAACTGTCTTCAGATATAGGCACATATGCCCTGCTTAAGAATCTCATATTCCTTGAATTGATTATTGATGTAAGCAGCACTTTTTGTTTCTCATTAAGAAGCTGCTGATATATCCCTTCGTCTGTGTTTACAGAGAAAGAAAGATCTTTCATCCTGTAAAGATCTGATTTGTCTATCTCATTAAGCCTTTCTTTGTTTTCTTTAAGCTCTTCTGTCAGTTCTTCTATCCTTGAATTTATATATCCAAGCTTAGCCTGATGCTCTCTTTCCTGTTCATCGTCTCCCGGCAGTTCTAATGAAGCTCTCAGATGTTCTTGTTCTCTTCTTAACAAAGATAAAGTGCCCTGTGCTGATTCTATATCATCCTTAAGATTTAGGATCTCCTGGTAGTCAAGAGAATTCTCCAGTTTTTCTTTTTCTCTCCTGTTCTGCTCTATCAACAATCTGATGGAATCAAGCTGGTCATCAACATATTTAAGGCTTTTTTGTATCTTTTGTGTCTTTGCTTTTGCATTGTCTTCTATTATCCTGCTTCCAACCTCATTTGAAATCTTTGCAGCAAGTTCTGGATACTGGCTTGTGACGGTAATCTCGAGTATGTTTCTGCTGCCCCTTTTTGTGGATATGCTTATCCTATCCATATAATAAAGTACAAGCTCTCTTGTTCTCATCTCTTTGACCGAGTTTCCATAGATGACATCGTCTATAAGGCCGTTTTTTATCGGATATTTTGTGAGGTTTAGGTCATTCACCATCTTGAAAACAAAAGGATAACTTGTTGCAGTTGTTGTTATTGTTCCTATGTTTTGTACATTTCCAACATCATAGTTTCCGCTGATAGTCTCACGATCTATAAGAATATAGGCTTTTGCTGTATAGATAGGAATCTCGGATTTGTAGAAAAGGTATCCCATAGAAGAGAATATTATGAGTATTATAAGTATCAGATATTTATATCTCCAAAATAATGTAAGATACTCTCTGTAATTGACAAGATTGCCCTCGTTTTCTGCCATTATCTTTAAATTTGATAGATTATTATTAAAATATTGTTATTCATTCTAAAGTACTAAAAATTATGAAAAGAAAGGTTTAAATACTAGGTTGTAATTATTGTAATCAGTTTAACTTTAGTAATTAGTAATATTAAGTTAATTATTGTAAAGAGTTACAATGAAACAAAAAGACAATGCAACAGGCAGGATACCAGTAAGGCCTGAGACTCAGCACAGGCTAAAGATATTTGCAGCTACAAAGAACCTTACTTTTGACAAGGCTGTAGAGTATCTGCTGGACAGGGAAGAAAGAAAATAGAAAGATATTTAATAATCTGGATAATCAAAATGACTATGACAAAAAAGAGGAGCCTGAAATTCTTGTTTCTAGTTTTACTATCTGTTGTTTTATTGTTTTCTTTTGCTTTTACTGCTTATTCTTTTACAAAACAGGACATGAGGGGAGCATTTGAAAATATAATAGATATAGAACTTATAATTGATGATGATTATGGGTCAGTTGAACTGTCATACCCCTGCGGAGATCTTCCTGAGGAATGTGTTGTTTTGAGTCCTGGATATTGGAAGACGCATATATGCTGCAATCCTTGTGAGGAGGATGATAATGACTGCAGAGGTTCTGGATTAGGAGTATCCTGCGGAGGAAGCCATTGTGATAAGAACTGCATATCTGATCCTGAGCTTGACCAATATCTTCAGACAATAAGAGCAGATTCAGATTACTTTTCAGGATTATATTCCCGAAGCCAGGCATGTTCTATATTAAGCAGGAACTATCCTCAGAAAGCAAAAGCAGAAAAATTTTTCTTATCAAATATGTTCAATCTTGCTTCTGGAGGCATAAGCCTGAGCACGCCTGTCGATTCTATATATTCAACTGCAGCAGATTTTGAGGAAACTATAGATGATAGTGATCATGTTTTAGTAAATGATATAAGCGAAGATTATCAAAGGATAGGCAATCTTAATGAGGATATCATAGAAGGAGAGGCTACTTCTTGTCTGCATGAACTCCCAGATGATGATAATGATGGTGAGGATGATGAATATACTGTTCCTGTGGATGTATGCCCTGGTTTTGAAGAGATTATTGATATTACAAATGAGATAAATAAGGTTTCTTTTTCAAGGTTTTTGATAACATTTAGTGTTGAAAGTGTCGATCCTGATATCCCTCTTGTTGAGATGTTCGATGACTATTATATTGTCAATAATGATATGAAGATAACAGTAAAAGCACCATTTATTTTGAAAAAAGAGATATATACAATAGAGGGTACAGATATGCAGACATATATCGGTGTACTTAATGACAATAGTATAACCCATGAATATCATATAACTGAGATATGTGAAGATGATGAAGATGGCTGCAGTAGTTCTGGTTTAGGAATCTCTTGCCATGATGATGACGATGATGACGAAGACGACGATGATGACGAAGACGACGATGATGACGATGATGACGATGATGACGATGATGACGAAGATGACGATGATGACGAAGATGACGATGAAGACGAAGATGACGATGAAGACGAAGACGAAGACGAAGATGACGATGAAGACGAAGACGAAGACGAAGATGACGACGAAGATGATGAAGAGTGTGTGACTGAGTGTATCTGTAAGACAAAGATAATAACAAATGGGCCGATAAGATGCATAGTTGATAGGGTTGTTTTCCATCTATGGAAATTTTTGAATACAGGGGGCAATCCTGTATTTAAGACGATTATAGAGCCTTTTTTCAACTATTTCATAAACAATGGTTCATTCGAGGATGACATATTGTTTATCGATGTGCATGGAAATGAAGTGGTCAAGCATTGGGAGATGGGTGTGGAAGATGCTCTTATCAATTCCATGTTTGAACAGGATATCTGGAAGATACCTTCTCCAGGAGAATACGACGGATATATCATAGACGGCGATCCTATCGAGAGAGATTTTGATATTATAATAAATCCGATAAAGCATCCTTGGGACAGATATAATTGTTTTGAAGATCCTTCAGATTGTTATGACAATGATGGGGATGGATATTATATAGGCGGATGCGGAATATTCGACTGTAATGATGCTGATGCTTCTATATATCCAGGAGCAGAAGAAAGATGCAATGGTGTTGATGATGACTGCGATGGAGAGGTAGATGAAGGGTGCCCTTATTGCGGCAATGGAATAATCGAAGAAGGTGAAGAATGCGACGACGGCAACAATATAGATGGGGACGGCTGCTCAAGCGAATGTGAAGAAGAATATATCTGCGAAAATAATTTTAGCTGCCAGATCAGGCGAAGCAGAAGGATGACATTTGAGATGCTTGAAAAAAGAGAAAACTGCGACGGCACAATCACCTATCGGCTAAAAGTGACAAACAACAGGCAGAGAGCACTTAGCTATGTTGCGATAGGTTTGCCTCCCGGAGCTGTTCCAATAGAACCAGAGGAGGGTTCTGTCTATGAAGGTACAGCCAACAGCTATAATGTGGAAAATCCAACAAATAATCCGTTCTATTCTATAAAATACGAGACGATCGGCGAAGGGATAAAAAGGGGAGGAGAGGATATCTTTGATTTTACTCTTGCTGAGGATCCAGGATATTATGATATCCAGATAAGTGCCAAGGCTGCAAGAGCCAGAGCTTATGTTGTTATGGACTGCACCGGAACCAGTTGCGGCAGCAGATGTTATTCAAGAGATGATGAAGACGAAGAGGAAGAAGATGAGATGGAAGTGGATTCAAATATTCCTCTTGAGATAGCATATCTTCCAAATGAGCCATTAGCCAGTGTTGAAGATAAAGAACATAATAAGATAATAGAGTTTAATCTAAGCAGTACAGGCCAAAAGCTTCCAAGAGATATATTCATAGACTATCTTAAAGATGAAGGCATATTTGTAAAGGGATCAAGAGAAAATGATCATATGGTAAAGAAGGTCTTTATAGATAAACAAGAAGATCAAAACCATGTCTGCATACTTGACAGGGAAGCAGAAGATTTTGATGAAATGAGCGAAAACTGCAGCAAAGAAGATGAGATAAAGCTTCCTTGTCCTGGAAAACAGGGGCAATACAGATGCTCTGATCTTGGAAACAAGTTCAAGGTTGAACTTTTGGAGCATACTGTCGTGAAGGCTATAACAGAAGAAATAGAAGAAGAAACTTCTGAAGGAAACTCAGGAAGTTCCTCTGGAGGCGGAGGAGGTTCTGGAGGCGGAAGCTCTAACACAGCTGAAAAGAAGACATGTATCGAATCCTGGTCGTGCAGCTCATGGGGAGACTGCTCTAACTCAGGAGTACAGACAAGGTCATGCTATGATGCAAATAACTGCGGCACTATACAATTGAAGCCTTTTGAGATGAGGTTATGCACGCCTGCTGATGATGAAGAAGAGGCAGCAGATGATTCAGATGAAGGAACAGCAAAGCAGGATGCCGGAACTGCAGTATCTCCAGAAAAAGAGCCAGAACTTGTTTCTCCTGAACAGACAAGAGAAGAACTTCTGGCACACGGAACTTTGGTGATGATAGTGATGATAGCAGCAGGCATATTTACCTTTTCAATATTCTCAGGAAAACTCGGTTCTGACAAGAAGAAAGTTTCTAAGAGAAGCAAGGGCAGGACATCTTTAAAAAGAAAGAAAACTTCTAAGGCAAAGAGAAAGAAAAAATAAATCCTATATGAAATCTTTTATCTTGTGTTTTACTTCTTCATGCCACAGCCATGCCAAAAGTATCAACGCATCAACTGCTTCTGGGATGTTGGGAAGGCCCAATGCTCCAAGCAGATGTATCTTATAGGATACGGTCGATAAAGGCCAGAACCACATGATACCTTCATAAGCTCCTCCCCCTAAAAAATAATCAAGGAAGATGTGGAATGTTATTCCAAAGGCTATAACAAAGAAATATGTAGCTGCTCTGTGCTTATTTTTTCTCAACAGCAGGAATCCAGGTATAAGGAATATCAATCCAAATATCAATGTGTGAGTGATGCCTCCATGCTGCAGAAGAATAGGCACATTAAAATTGAAAAAATCAGCTATTATCCTTATGACAATGTCAATGTCAGGCAACAATCCAGCCAGGCCTGCTATAAATATCGTATGAAGTGTAAAATACCTTTTATGCTTGCTGAAATAATCTCTGTAGATATCTACTGCGATTATAGTCAACAATACATGTGTTACTGCTAATGGCATATATGTAAAAGATATAGTCTAATATATAAATCTTTTCAGAAGAATCTATTCTATGCCTGCTTTGCATGACTCTTTTAATGATTTTCCAAGAAGGTTGCTGCATATAGATGGATCTTCCATCTCCTGTGCAAGCTTGATAAAACATGCCTCTCTTATATGCTGAGTCTGGATAGAATAACAGATAGTGATATCTTTTTCATCAACAGCTTTTTTAATATCTTCACTATCTCTTTCTTCAAGGCTGGGAACCTTTTCCACTTCCTGGACAGCTCTTCCAGTCATAGTGCAGCCTGAAAGAAGAACTCCAATCATCAAAAAAAGCAATAATGTGTGTTTCATATCAATTATCCTTTTTTTTATATTAATAAAGCTTGTGGTTTTTAACACTATTTTTTCTTCTGTATCCATGGATAAGTTATATATATGAACGCAAGGAAATAGGTTGTAAATAAAACCCATCCGACATTCTTGTGAAATATGCCCATTGCAAATTCAGGGTTTATGTAATGGCCTGCAATAAATATAGCAAACATCCTCAGAATGTTGAAAAAGAACATCATGACTACAGCGACAGGATAAAGTATCAATACTTTCCCTATATGCAGCCTCCTGTATTCTATTAGGCTAAATATGCTGAACAGTATCACAAAAAGTATGATCCCGCTTATACCTGCACAGGCTGTACCGACCTTTGCTGTAAATCCAGGGACACTGATCGTAGGTAAAAACCTAGCGTCTAATGAATATTGGGTCCCTTCTATGAAAAAAGACAATAGCCAATATACCATATTTCCCCCAACTCTTGCCATGACTGTAGAAAAAGAATAAAACACTGTGTGGCTAAGCCATCTGCCTACAAGCCATGCCAGTATCGCTGCAAAAAAGCCTGCAACCAGAAGATGCTTTTTTGTTGCAAGATACGGGACGTTCACGCTGCCGGGCCTCGCCAAGATGACCGTCAAGAAGAAGCCTGCC
>CAYXHN010000021.1:0-13683 GCA_964464955.1 uncultured Methanosarcinales archaeon | reverse complement strand
AGGCAGGAAAATATTTGCCTGTGAAATAAAACTCTGCATCTGCTGAATCCCACAGGAGAAACCCATATGTTTTTTTCTTTTTTCCGTTTTTTATGATAAGATCAGGAGGAAGAAAATATGAGGTATAGATATTTTCTTTTATCGTCTTTTTTGTTATAGCATCAACATCAAGCTTATCTGCTTTTATCTGCCTTCCAAGAAGCCTGCAGGCATCCACTATCTCTTCCTGGCCGTTATAGTTTATGCAGAAATTAAGGAAGAAATTGTCATATTCTTTTGTATCTTCTATCGCGGATTTTATGGAATCGACCGCTTTTCCAGGGAGGTCATACCATTTTCCCAAAGCAGAGATCTTTATCTTATTTGAATGTATCAATGAAGAGTTCTTCAGCTGGTTAAAGAAATCGACCATGTGATTGAGAAAAACAACAAATTGCTGCTCTTTCTTAAAATCTTCCGGGAGAAGATAGATGGTAAGGATAGGTATATTATTTTTTGCCTGAAACACTATCAGATCATTGAGGAGACTGAAGCTTTTTTTATATGACTCCTCTAATGGCTTATTGTTCCTGACAGCCCAGAGCTCAAGCCCGTGGAGAGTGACAGCAAGATGCCTAAGCATCTTTTTGCCATCTTTCGCCCTGTTCCCTGAATTGAGTATTTTCCTGAATCTTTCAAGCATTTACTTTAGGATAATGACAAAAAGGTTTATATATTTTGCTAAAATGCTTGATATATGATCATCGATATCCTGCTGCTCGGTATTGCTCTGGCAGTTCTTCTTGCCGGCAGCTATACAGATATAAGGACAAGGGAAGTTCCGGACTGGATAAATTTCAGCCTGATAGCTGCAGGGATCGGATTAAGAGGCATATATTCTCTTGCAACATTTGAATGGAGTTACTTTATTCACGGGCTCATTGGTCTTGGGTTGTTTGTAGCTCTGGGTTATTTCATGTTCTATGCTGGACAATGGGGAGGAGGAGACTCAAAGATGCTTATGGGTATGGGGGCTGTGCTTGGGTTTGACCTTGCATTTGACTCGCTTCTTGTAGTATTCATAGTGAATATCCTATTTGCAGGAGCATTGTACGGGCTTGCATGGGGTATTGTAAGTGCTTTTGTCCAGAGAAAAGCATTTATCAGAGAATTCAAAAAGCTGATGAGCAGCAGAACTGTAGTGATCATAAGGAAGGTATACCTTATCAGCATCGCTATCGCATTTATTGCTGTAGTTTTCTTTGTAGATGATCTGCTTCTTAAATGGCTGAGTGTCGGAATGCTTTTCATATTTTACATATCTTTTTATGCTGTTATTTTCATAAAATCTGTAGAGAACTCATGCATGTTAAGATGGGTAAGGCCGTCTGTATTGACTGAAGGAGACTGGATAGCCAAAGAAGTGAAAGTAAAAGGAAAGAAGATAGTCGGGCCAAAAGATCTCGGGATAAGCAAAGACCAGATCAGGAAGCTTAAGGACCTGAAAGTTAAAAAGATCCTGGTAAAATACGGCATCCCTTTTGTCCCCAGTTTCCTGCTGGCTTTTCTGATATCTTTGATATGGGGAGCATGGTGGGCTTATCTGTTCTGATTCTCGAGAATAAACTCAGGAAAATAACTGCGTTTATACGTGTAATATACAGGGATGGTGCTTATATTCTGGATTATCGAAGAAAATTTCTGCCGCATCTGCATCTCTACTTTTCTTAATTCCATCTGATTCTCTACTTCAAGCTCTATCTCCATATCCCATTTGCCTATAGTCTTAGTAAGCCTGACAGCATTCTTCTGCACCCTTAGAAAATTGACAAGCTCTTTTTCTTCTTTTGAAGAGATATTATGATATTTGATCATGAGAAGATATGATGCCAGCCCTATCCCGGCAGGATCTATCTGCGGGCGAAAACACCTTATTATCTTTTTCTTTTTCAGTTTTTTTATTCTGTTTATAACTGTTTTTGAGTTTACTGAGAGCTTATTTGCGATGTCCACAGAACTTTTTCTTGCATCTTCAGATATCTCTGTAAGTATATCTATATCTGTTCGGTCTATAGTTTCAGGTTGCCTGTCCCCTCCCACTACATATTCAGGCATTATGCTGCTCATAAGATATTTTCTGCCGTATTCATGTGTAACTATGTTTGTGAGGATAAGGTGGTCATGGACCTGTTTTGAAAATTTTTCTATTATCTTCCTGATGTCCTTGTTAAATCTTGAAGGATTGCAGGTAAGAAAAGTGCATAATATATCATATCTTCCTCCGCAGGCAGATATCCCTGAAACATGGGGGTTTTCTGCCAGATTCTTTATGAAATCTAAGAACCTTTTTTCGTCTATATAGTTTACCCGGAAATATATCCGGAAGCTTATAGCTCCCAATTTTGCATAATCGATCAGGGTATAAAATTTTTGTAATATTCCTTTGTTTATCATGGAGCTTACTGTATAAGAAATCTGCTGCTGGCTTTTCTTCAGTTTCTTGCCTATCGTCGAGAAGGGCATCCTTGCATCTGTTTCAAGATACTTAAGCGTCAGCCTTTCTGTGTTCCGAATATCTAATCTTTGTCTCAATGTTTTGTTTTATAGTATATTTATTATATAAATATTACGTTTTAACAAAAAAATAAATCGGTGTTCTTATAAATAAGAAAGTATATCTTAGTATACATATTAGTATATCAAAAGAGGTGATCAGGATAAATAAGACAAAAGTCGGGATAGAACTGGAGATGTTAGTTACAGACAAAGAGGGAAAACTTTCAAACAGGGCAGATGAGGTGCTGGAACATCCTCTTAATCCAGGCAATATTGTAAAAGAAGGAACACATTCTCTTGTGGAATTTGTAAGTGATCCTCATGATTCACTCCATGATCTTGAAAAAAGCATGAAAAACGGCCTTAAAAATATAAAAAGTATAGCAGATTCTTTGGGGTTGAGTACTGTCCCTCTTTCTGATATAAGCGCTGACAACAAAAACAGGAGGAGAAAAGGCGACGGAAGGTATATGGTAAACTCAGGGATATGGGGAAACGAAAGGATCAAGATACACAATACCATCTGCGGAACACATATCCACGTTGACAAGCATAAAGAAAATATAAAACAGTACAATCTTGTGGAATCTCTTGACCCTGTATTTGTAATGCTTTCCACATCTCCATTTTTACATGGTCAAAATACATTGAACGCATGCAGGGTAAATTCCTACAGGAACAAGATATTTGACAGATTTCCGCTTCACGGACAGCTTGTAGACTATCTTGAAAACGAATCACAAAGAGATAGGCAGGATATGATAAGATATGATTCCTGGATATATGCATCAGGGATTGGGGACCAGGCAAAGGAATATTTCAGCATAGATGATACCTGCTGGGGCCCCTTAAGGGAAAGAGAACATACTATGGAAGCCAGAGCAAATGACACCAACATCCCATCTAATATCCTTGCAGCTGCAGCATTCTACAAAGGGATAAATGATTATGTTTTTGGAAAAGGGCTTGATGTTAAGATCGGGAAAAAAGAAAGTTTTTATTCTGTTGACAGGGAAAAGATTACACTCCCGTCATATAAGACTCTCAAAAATATGGAATGCGAAGGGATAAGATACGGACTAAAGTCAGACATGGTACACAACTATCTGAGACATCTCATAAACATAGCTTATGACGGACTTGATCCAAAAGAAAGAAAATACCTTTCCCCTTTCAGGACAATGATAAAACACAGTAAAAATATGGCTGATATGATAAAAAGCAGGGCTTTGTCAGAAGGATATGTTCCAAAAACCACACTTGGCAGCGATACAGCCTATAAGATAAACAATGCAGTCTATGATATCTACAAGGCAGACCTGGACGGAAAACTGGATTATGAGTCTGCACTTATGAATTAAAGATTCAAAAGATGATCATTAAAAATATATTGGCTTACGTCTGTCAAGAACAGATAAAACAGATAATGCACTCGCTTTGTCCAGGTCAATCTCTATGCATGACGCAGCAGAGATCCCGCATATCCCTGCAGACAGATTATTTGGAAACAGCCATCCAGAATATGATGGGATATCAGTTTTCTAATATCCCTAAAATAGTTCAATGATCAGGAACGATTAAGATGAAAAGACCTATCCTCATAAGCTGTGAACACGCAAGCAGAAAGATTCCTCTTAGATACTGGAATCTTGGGCTGGATAAAAAAAAGCTGAAACAGGTTTCATACCTCTATGATGTAGGCGCAGAAAAGGTTGCAGCTACCATATCCAAATATCTAGGTGCTGAAACTGTAATGCCCAGGTACAGCAGGCTTCTGGTTGATATGAACCGAAGCCCTGATGATCCAAGCATATTCAGAAGTGATTCTTTTGGAACAGATATCCCTGGAAACAGAGATATAACTGAACAAGAAAAAAAGAAAAGATTATCTGATCATTATATCCCTTATCATAACAGGCTTTGGAGAAAGATAAGATCTCTGAGGGAAAAAAACAAGAGGTCATATTATATCATTGTCCATTCTTTTAATCATATAGTGGACGGTGTAGAAAGGACCCCTGACATAGGCATATTGTGGAAATTCGAAAAAGACAGGCAATTCTGCAGTACAATAAAGAAAAAACTCTCTGATGCAGGACTGGATGCAAGATTCAACAAGCCGTATACTGCAAAAGGAAAAGGTGCTTATTGTATGACTGTTTACGGAAATCACCACAGCATAAGGTGTGTAGAGTTCGAGATAAATGATAAGTTTCTGAAAGATAAAAAAGGAATAATAAAGATGAGCAGGCTCCTTTCAGGCATACTCAGAGAAGTTATCAGATAACAAAAATTTTACCATAAATAAAGAGGTATTAAACTCTCTGAAGATTCCCTGCTAAAATTTTCAATAACAAAAATTTGCTGATGATTATTGCTCGTCTATCTCTGCACTCTGGCTGGCAAATTTTTGGAATTGAAAATTTTACCATAAATAAAGAGGTATTGGACCTGCTGAAGATTCCCTGCTAAAATTTTCAATAACAAAAATTTGCCGAGTATTATTGCTAGGCATATCTCCGCACCATTGTTAGCAAATTTGGGGAATTGAAAATTTCACTATAAATGGAGGGATATTAAATCCTCTGAAGATTCCTTGCTGAAATTTTCAATAACAAAAATTTGCCGAGTATTATTGCTTGCCCTATATCTGCGCTATAGTTAGCAAGGTTGGGGAACTGAGAATTTTACCATAAATGGAGGATTTTCAATAAGTATCATGGGATCCGTTCCAGCTGTTTTATCATGTAATTCTCTTTTTTCGTAGCTTTCATCTTTTCAGGCCCTTTTTTTTCAATGACAGGCTTTTCTTCTTTTTTCTTCTTTTTTCCGATCTCTATGGATTCTGCTGCTTTCTTAAGGTTTGTTTCTACCTTAGAAAACTGGTCAGGCGCTATCTGTTTAGGCTGCCACTGGAAATCAAGATCATCTTCATCATTTCTGGGGATTACATGGATAAAAGCATGAGGTATTAGCTGGCCTGCTGCAACACCATTCTGGATTATGATGTTTGTTCCTGTAGCTTCGGCTGCCTCGAATATTGCTGTGCTTACCTTGTTGACTATGTTAAATATCTTTCCAAATTCATCATCAGGTATCTGTTCGATTATCGGATAATGCTTTTTAGGTACGACCATAACATGGCCTGGAGCTGCAGGGGCAGGTCCCATCATCACCGCTACAGAATCATCTTCATAGATTATGTTTTTCTTTGTTTCAAGTTCCCTGCAGAGCAGGCATTTGTCAGTCATTTTTATCTGAATATATCGGCAATGTCATCTAAGTTCACTTGTTCTTTTGCCGGTTTTTCTTCTGATGAAGATTTTTTCTCTGGCTTTTTTCCGCCTGAGCTTTTCTTGGGTTGTTTTTTCTTAGATTGTTTTTTCTTGGGTTGTTTTTTCTTGGGTTGTTTTTTTTGGCTTTTAGAAGACTTAGCTTTTTTCTTTTTTTCAGGAGCAGGTTTAGCAGGCGTAGGATCTGTCTGATTTGGGATCATCTGAAAAAGTTTTGACTGTAGCTTTCCTTTTATATCTTTAAGCTGGTCTTCAGCAAGCTTTTTCTGAGGCACATCCATCGGTATCTTGTCGTCTGTCTTCCTAGGGATTATGTGAAGCATGAAATGCTGGGCTTTTTGACCAGCAGAAGCTCCGTTCGCTATGAAGATGTTAGTCCCTTCTACATTCAATGCGTTAAGCATAACTCCTGAAAGCTCTTTTGCGACTGCAGAGATATGCGCAAGAACATCTTCAGGGATCAAAGGCATTATAGGATAATGTTCCTTGGGCATAAGAAGTATATGTCCTGGAGCAGCAGGATTGATATCAAGTATGGCAAGGCAATGCTCATCTTCATATATCTTTTTTGACTGGACCTGCCCGGCTATAATCTGGCAGAAGATACACTGTTTTTTCTGAAATTCTCTTATCTCCTCAGGAGACATGTTCTTCAGCTTTTCCTGCATAGCTTTCTGCTCTTCTGTCATTTCAGGCATAGTGTCTGTTTATAATGGATGAAAGTTTTTAAAAGTATCTGTTTAAACAAATACTTTTATATATTAAATTAATTTTATCTTTATATTATGTACAAAAAAGGAATATCTCCGTTGATGTCGACTGTGCTTCTTGTTTTTCTGGCTATCGGACTGGGGGTGATAGTCATGAACTGGGGGCGTGCACAGCTTGAAGAGAATGCAAGATGTTCTGTTGACACTATGATGGATATAGTTGAGATAGACGGCAGGAGAGAGATATGCTATGCAGGCAGCGGAGAGAATGGGTATATAGAATTTACTGCGGAGAACGGGCCAAACGTGGAAATATCCCGGATAAGGCTAAGAGTTATAGGTGGAAAAGATATATATACTGTAGAAATTCCTAAAAGCTCAATAAGTATAGGTGGAGCTGTAAAGAAGACTGTCGCCTATAACTTCAATCTGTTCGGAAAGATACGGCAGATAAAGCTGACTCCCCGGCTGGAACTATTTCCAGGAGAAAACCCTATATTATGCGATGAACAGTCTATAGAGATGGAGAAGATACCTGAATGCCGATGAAAATAAATCTGGATGTTTCTAAAAGTATCGAAGAGAATGCTGCTGTCTATTATGAGAAGGCAAAGAAGGCAAAGAGAAAGCTTGAAGGAGCAGAAGAAGCTATAGGAAAAAGCGTATTAAAGCTTGAGCAGGCAAAGAAAAAACAGGAAGAATCTGAGAAAAAAGCAGAAGAAAAGGTTTCAAGAAAAAAAGAATGGTATGAAAAGTTCAGATGGTTCTTTTCTTCTGAAGGATCCTTATGCATAG
The DNA here is from genome assembly GCA_964464955.1 of uncultured Methanosarcinales archaeon. Taxonomy (GTDB): domain Archaea; phylum Nanobdellota; class Nanobdellia; order Woesearchaeales; family WJKL01; genus WJJM01. Next base: position 6,350 of record CAYXHN010000021.1, on the reverse strand, counting down.
GAGGAAGAGATGCTGCTACAAATGAGATCGTGATAAAAAAATATACAGCTGAAGAGGATATCGTATTTCATACTTCTATGGCTGGAAGTCCTTTCTTTGTAATAAAAACAGAAGGCGGTAAGCCGGGGGATGCCACTCTCCAGGAAGTTGCACAGGCAACTGCCTCTTATTCACGTGCATGGAAGGCTGGCATCGCTTCTGTTGAAGTTTTTTATGTAAATCCTTCCCAGGTAACTAAAGAAGCAAAAGCAGGGGAATATGTCCAGAGAGGGGCTTTTATGATATATGGAAAGAAGAATTTTATCTCTGCTTCATTGGGCATTGCAGTGGGCATCAAGAACAGCATAATCATCGGAGGGCCTGTTGATGCTGTAAAGGCAAATGCTGACAAATTTGTAAAAGTAGAGCAGGGATCTATGAAAGCTTCTGATGCTGCAAAGAAAATAAAGAAAAAGTTTGGAGGAGGAGAATTGGATGAGATAATAAGATTCTTGCCTTCAGGCGGGTATAGTGTCTGAGTTTTGAGGTTTATGACTGCTTTGTCACGGATCTATATCTGAAAGATACATCTTCTTTATAAGTTTCTAAAGCTTATCGCATACAGTATGACTTATTTTTCTCAGGATCATAAATACAGGGCAAAGGATGCCGCAGATATAGGATATGTTGTTGATAGGGAGATGAAAAAACAGGATTTCACAAGCCTTGTTCCTCTGAAAAGGATGGAAAAGGAAAAGATGTCTCCGGGATTGTATGGCTATACTTTTCTTGGATTGGATTACATGGCTATAAATGACAATCTTGATCCTGAGCAGAGCTACAGGACCCAGGTGCATGAAGCTATTCACACTGAAGATGAATACGAGACAAGGCAATTAGAAAGATGGATGTTTGACCTTGACAAAGAAAAGATAAAGAAAAAGTTGGATAAAGAAAAATTTGCTGATGATTATTGCTAGCCCTATATCTGCACTATAGCTGACAAATTTGGGGAATTGAAAATTTTACCATAAATAAAGAGGTATTAAACCCTCTGAAAATTCCCTGCTAAAATCTCAATAAAGATCGCACCATAAAACTTTACGATACTGGAAAAGAAGATTATATCCTAGACAAGAAAGCAGCATAAAGAGTATTCTTAAAAATATAATAACCAACATTTATATTTTATCCTAACAATACTTATTAATAAAAATCCATTTTTGTTTTTTTATGGGCGGGCTTTTCGGCATTATTTCAAAAGAGGATTGTGTAAAAGACTTGTTCTATGGGACAGATTATCACTTCCATCTTGGAACTATGAGGGGCGGACTTGCAGCCTACAATGATGACGGGCCTGTGCACGTTATACATGATATAACCAATTCTCAGTTCAGAAGCAAGCTGGAACCAGACCTTAATATGATGCACGGAAGCAGAAGCGGGATAGGGGTGATAAGCGATACAGATTCCCAGCCTCTCACTATAGAGTCCCATCTGGGAAAATATGCTGTCGCTACGGTCGGAGTTATAAAAAATATCAATGAGTTAAAAAAAGAGGCATTCAGAAAAAAGACATTGCATTTCACAAACCTTGAAGAAGGGGAGATAAGCCAGACAGAGATGGCTGCAACCCTTATAAATCAGGAAAGCAGTTTTGAGGAGGGGATAAAATATGCGCAGGAAGCTATCCATGGAAGCTGTTCCATGCTGCTGCTTACTGAAAAAGGGATATATGCTGCAAGAGACAGGCTTGGAAGGACACCTTTGACAATAGGAAAAAAAGATTGCGCTTATGCAGCTGCTTCAGAATCATGTGCTTTCACGAACAATGGTTATGATTCTATAGAGAAGGTTCTTGGACCCGGAGAGATTGCGCTTATGACATCTGAAGGGATTGAACAGAAGAAAAAGCCGAATAAAGACATGCAGGTTTGCTCTTTCCTTTGGGTATATTATGGATTTCCTGCTTCTGAATATGAAAACATAAATACAGAAGAAGTAAGATATAACTGCGGAAGAGCTCTTGCAAAAGCCGATGAAAAAGATATGAAAAGCGGAAAGCTTAAGATCGACATGATAGCCGGGATTCCGGATTCAGGGACAGCCCACGGCCTCGGATATTCTCATCAGACCGGGATCCCTTTTAAAAGGCCCTTTACAAAATATACTCCTACCTGGCCCAGGAGATTTATGCCGCAGGATCAGAAGATAAGGAATCTTGTGGCAAACATGAAGCTTATACCTATCAAAAGCATGGTTAAGGACAAAAATATACTTTTCTGCGAGGATTCTATAGTAAGGGGCACCCAGCTGAGAGATACCATAAAAAGGCTTAAAGGTTACGGCGCAAAAGAGATTCATATGAGGCCTGCATGCCCTCCTCTAGTTTACGGCTGTGATTTTCTTAATTTTTCAAGATCAAAAAAAGTCAATGAGCTTGCAGGCATAAGGGCTATAATGGAATTAGAAGGCCTTGATAGGAAAAAAGATGTGCCTGCCGGCATAGTCAAAGGATACACTGATGAAAACTCAGAGAGGTACGCAGGGATGGTTGATTGGATCAGGGAGGATCTTTGTCTTGACAGTTTAAGATACCAAAAGCTTGATGATCTCGTAAGCTCTATAGGGCTTCCTAAAGAAAAGCTTTGCACCCATTGCTGGGATGCAGGCAGCCATTTCTGAATAGAAAATATTTTAAAGGCTTATTCTTATTATCATTAAAAAGAGGTGGTTAGATGGGTTTTTTAGGCAAAAGAAGCAGAGAATCGCATAAAGGAGATAATGGAAGGGTTCTTGTTATAGGCGGCTCAGAAGATTATGTCGGAGCTCCTGCTCTTGCAGGTATGGCTGCTTTGAGAAGTGGAGCAGATTATGTTGTTGTAGCATGCCCTTCTAATGCCGCATGGAGCATCAATGCTTTATACCCTGACCTCATAACAAAAAAGCTGGAAGGTGAATTCATAAACTGGGACAATATTTCTGATCTTATCGAATTAAGCGAGAATTTTGATGTTGTTCTTATCGGCAGCGGTATGGGTGTAGAAGAAAGCACCATGGATGTTGTAAAAGAGCTTGTAGAGAGAATTCCTGACTTTAAGGTCATAGATGCTGACGGGCTGAAGGCATTGAAAGAGGCTGAATTTGTGAATGCTGTCATGACGCCTCATCAAAGGGAATTTGAGATGATGGCTGAAGAGGACATCTCAGGAAGAAACAAAGAATATAAAGCAGGGCTTTTGCAGGCATATACTAAAAAAGATACTGTGATATTGCTTAAAGGCAGCACTGACATCATCGCTTCAGATGAAAAAGTTGCCTATAACAGGACAGGCAATCCAGGTATGACCATAGCAGGAACAGGTGATGTTCTTGCAGGGATCACAGCAGGGTTCTTGGCGCAAAGCAAAGATATGTTCAAAAGTGCAGTAAATGCTGCTTATCTGAACGGAAAGGTGGGAGATTATCTTCTAAGGCATAAAGGGTATGGATTTACTGCTTCAGACATGATCGGATTGATCCCGGCTGTTAAGAAGGATATCATCAGGTGGAGATGAATTCAGGAAAGATTTAAATAATAATCCTCTTATTATCTAAAATAGAGGAGAACCTGCATGATGCTGCGATAAGAACCATATCTGCAGATATTGAGATGCTCTGGGTATTAAATTTTAGGGACTCATCATGTGATATTCTCTCGTTTTTTTGGCAGAGAGGGTGTTTTCCCGGTTCCTGAAAATATAGATATAAATGCATGGGATCTGCCGGATAATGCATAGGAGCTGAAGAAAATGCACAAGCCGAGATACAAGCATCCAAAAAGGATGAGACGCAAATGACTTCCAAAAAGATTAAACAAAAGGCAAGAGAACTAGAACCTGTACTAAGGGTCGGAAAGAATGGATTAGATCCTTCTGTTGTCTCTGAGATAAATAAACAGCTGAAGAAGAAAAGGCTGATAAAGATAAAGTTTTTGAGGTCAGCTTTTGGAGAAAAAGATAAAAAAGAGGTATTTTCTGAGCTGGCTTCGAAAATAGAAGGAAAGATAATAATGAAGACTGGATTTGTTCTTGTTTTGCAGAAAGAGTGATCATTTGGCCGGATCCTAAAAAAGCAGATAGATGATTGGTCTATGATCTGATAACAAAAATTTGCTAAGAATTATTGCTCATCCTATTTCCCCATTATAGTTGACAAATTTTTGGAATTGAAAATTTTGCCATAAATGGAGAAGTATTGGACCTGCTGAAGATTCCCCACTAAAATTTTCAATAACAAAAATTTGCTAAGAATTGTTGCTCATCCTATTTCCCCATTATAGTCAGCAAATTTTTGGAATTGAAAATTTTGCCATATATGAAGAGGCATTAAACTCTCTAAAAATTCCCCACTAAAATTTTCAATAACAAAGTTTTATATAGTCTATCTTTGTCTTATTTTTTATGGCATTTAACAATATCAAACCGGTAGAGAAGATAGATGTTTACATCAAGAAGAGCCTTAACAAAGCAGATAACAAGCTTGATCTTCTGAGGAAAAAGACAAAAGGAGACAGGCTGGAGAAGAGTAAGACTCTTGAGCTTAGAAGGCTGGAGATCATAAGAAACTATCTTGCTGATAGCCTTGATTATATCGTACAATCTTTTCCATCTATAAATGATCTGACTGAATTTTACAGACAGCTTATAGTTGCAACGATCGGGATCGAGGAGATCAAGAAAAGCTTTGGCGCATTAAACTGGGCAAGGAAAAAAATAGATGTGTTGTTCAGGCAGTACAGCGGCAGGATAAGAAAAGCCAAAGAAACAAAAAGCATAACCAGAGCCAGGAAAGAGAGCCAGGGAAGGATATTCTCGGTGCTTAAGCAGGTAAAAAAGGATTTTGAGAATCTTGAAAATGCAAGAAAGACTCTTGTAAATCTTCCAGTGGTCAAGTCAGGGATATTCACAGCAGCAATAGCTGGATTTCCTAATGTAGGGAAGAGCACATTATTAGGGAAGTTGAGCAAGTCAAAACCTAAAGTAGCCGGCTATGCTTTTACCACTAAAGGCATAATGGTGGGGTATATAGACAAACAAGTCCAGCTTTTGGACACCCCTGGAACCCTGAACAGGATTGAAAAGATGAATTGGATAGAGATGCAGGCATATCTTGCCATGAAGCTTGCATCTGATATGATAATATATGTTTTTGATCCTACTGAAACATATTCTCTTAGAAAGCAGGAAATGCTTTACAGAAGAGTAAAAAAGTTTGGAAAACCGATTCTTGCCTATATCTCAAAGACAGATGTCGCTGAAAAAGAGAGGGTTGATGAACTGAAAAAAAGGTATGATGTTTTTACTGATCCTGAAGAGCTTAAGAAAAAGATTCTAGAATCTGTTCCTACCCAGCCTTAGATCATTTTCATATTTCGCTATATCTTTTTCAGTAGGTTTTGTTACATATATACTGTTGCAGCTAGGGCATATCTTGTGTGCAATGTATCTCTCGTTGATCTCATGAAGAGGACCTTCCAGAACAAGTTCTTTTTTATGCTTAGGGCAATACTTCAAAATATCATTAGAATACCTGAACGGCTCTCCGCCTTCCTCGATAGCTTTTTTTAGAAGGTCAGTTATCTCTGGATCGATTACTTCTTTAGCAATTTCTGGCATATAACTGTAATTTTGAAAAAAGATATATAAAACTTTCTTAGAATTGATTACTTAGCCTGCTTTAACTCTTTGATATCTATGTGGCACTTGCAGGGGATCTTATATGTTGCCCTTTTTAATGCTTTTTTTGCAAGATCAAGGTTCTGCTTATTTACCTTTAATGAAAATATAGACTGTCCTTTCTTTATCCTTGCTGCAGAGGAGATAGATTTTCCAAAGCTCATCTTCATTCCTGTACTCATCCTGTCTGCTCCTGCTCCTGCAGCCAATGGATTTTCTCTTAGTATATGGAATGGATAGGGCTTTACTTTCAAAAAATAGCCGTTCTTTCCTAATTCAAGCTCAAGAAGCCTGTTGCATGTCATCCTTGCAGATTCCAAAGAATTATGTCTTATCTGAAGATCAGATTTTGATACAAGGTCAAGCTGGTATCCATATTCCCTTTTTGGGTTGCCCATATCAAACTTAACAAGAGTGATATGAGGGGTTGCCCTGATAAAACTCTTTTCCCTGTACTTCGAGATTCTGGTGTATGGCCTTTCAAGCCTTCTATATGCGCAAAACTTCCTCATTCGTGCCATATCAATTCAGAATTTTTATTTCATTTATAAAGTTTGTGGAAATCTCTGTTTCTGAATGGGTTTTTGCCTTAAATCAAAGTGTTTAGTCACATAATTGCGTAACATTTCTATGCCTTTATAAACTAAGAATTAA
>CAYXHN010000020.1:0-13914 GCA_964464955.1 uncultured Methanosarcinales archaeon | reverse complement strand
AAGCTGCCTTGATATAAGCCAGTCCCACTGCAGGCCTTTGACCCAGTTATCATATCTATTTTTCATATGTTTTGGATGCCAGTTAAGCTCGCTTCCCCACCTAAGCATATCTTCTTTAAGGTCAAGATATTTTACAAACCATTGTTTTGAATGGATAAATTCTATCTGGGTTCCGCATCTTTCATGAACATTAACAGCATGAGTTATAGGCTCCTGGGATAATAATAATCTTTGATCTTTCATGTCTTCTATCATGAGTTTTCTTGCTGTTTCTATGCCCATACCCTGATATTTTCCAGCAAGTTCAGTCATCTTTCCTTCTTTGTTTATAGCTTCTTTTATAGGGAGATTGTGGGCTTTCTGCCATTCAACATCTGTGGAATCTCCAAAAGTGCAGCACATGACTATTCCTGTCCCTTTCTCAGGGTCTGCACGCTTGTCTTCTAATATGGGAACTTCAAAATCAAATAAAGGAACTTTTGCTTTCTTTTCTTTTAGATGATGATATCTTTTATCATCAGGATGATAGAAAACAGCTACGCATGCTGGCAGAAGTTCAGGGCGGGTTGTAGCTATTATCAATTCTTCTTCTTTTTCATCTGATTTTACCTTGAAAACAATATCATTGAAAAATGAAGATATGTTTGCATCCTCGCATTCAACCTGAGAGATGGCTGTCTGGCATTTAGGACAGTACATGGCTGGAGCTTCTTTTCTGTACTGCCTGCCTGCTTTGTATAGATCTAAGAATGATTTTTGCGATATCTTTTGGCTATGAGGATCAATGGTCGAATAATTTACATTGAAATCACAGCTTATGCCCAGCTTTTTCCAGTCTTGAGTGTATTTTGGCTTCAGTTCTTTTTCTAAAGTTGTCAAGCATAATTTTCTGAACTCTTTTCTGTCCATCATAGATGCTTTTACTTTTTTTTCTTTTTCTATGAGTAATTTAGTAGGAAGGCCGTTGTCATCTGTTCCAAAAGGCTGGAGAACATTGAATCCTTTCATACGTTTGAATCTTGCTATGAAATCCTGCTGAGAATTGCCGAAAGCATGACCCATATGCATCTTTCCAGAGACTGTAGGGGGAGGAGTATCTATAGAAAATATCTCTTTATCTGCATCATCAGGGTCAAAACTATAGATGCTGTTCTTTTCCCAGTATTCCTGCCATCTTGGCTCTGCTTCCTTTGGATCGTAGTTTTTTGGCAATTGTTTCATTATTAAGAATAGTTTGAATATCTGTTTTAAAAAGGTTTTGAAAATATAAGTATGATTTTCAAATTCCTGAAGTATTTTTTATGTGCTTTATATTTTTAATAATGGATCATAGTATATATTTAGGTTATGTTGTCCATGGATTTATAGAGCATTATACTGGCAAAACAGATAAAACTAGACTATAACAGCTAAATATTTAAATATCATAAAATATGCCTATATATCATGGGGGTAAAAAACTGGATAGACAAATATTCTCCTTTGAATGTTAAGGAAATATACGGTCAGGATAAGGCATTGTATGCTCTGAAGCAGTTTATAGTGGATTTTAAGAATAAAAAGAAGAAAGCTCTGTTATTTTACGGGCCAAGCGGAGTTGGAAAGACCTCTAGTGTATATGCTTTGGCAAATGAGAATGATCTTGAGGTTGTAGAGATGAATGCCTCTGACTTCAGGGACAAAAAGAACATCAATTCTGTTATCGGTGCTGCTTCAAAGCAGATGAGCTTGTTTGCAAAGAAGAAAGTAATACTTATAGATGAAGTGGATGGAATAAGCGGAAGAAAGGATTATGGAGGAGCTGCAGCTTTAGTGAAACTGATCAAGGAAAGCAGTTTTCCTATAATAATGACTGCAAATAACCCTTTTGACAATAAGTTCAGCAAATTAAGAAGGAAAGCAGAGATGGTGCAGTTCAATCCTTTGGACACTGATGCAATGTTCAATGTTCTTAAGAATATCTGTGAGAAAGAAGGCATATCTTATGAAGATGCAGCCTTAAAGACATTGGCAAGAAGGAGTGCAGGAGATGCAAGAGGGGCTGTGAATGACCTGCAGATAATCGCTTCTGAGAATAGCGAGGTATCTAAAAAGGCTATAGACGAGCTTTCCGAAAGGAACAAGCTGGATACTATGATGAATGCTTTGACAAAGATATTTAAGACAAAGGACGAGAAAATAGCTTTAGGAGCATTCGATACAGTTGCAGAAGATTTTGACCATAGGTTCTTATGGCTGGATGCCAACCTACCTAAAGAGTATAGTGGAAAGGACCTAGCAAGAGCCTATGACAAGCTTTCAAGAGCAGATGTTTTCAGGGGAAGGATAAGGAGATGGCAGCATTGGAGATTTTTAAGTTATGTAAATAATCTTATAACTGCAGGGATCGCTGTTTCTAAAGATGAGAAAAACAAGGGATTTGTTCAGTATAAGCCTACTGGGAGGCTGCTGAAGATGTGGTGGGCAAAACAAAAGGCTGCAAAGAAGAAGGCTATAGCTGAGAAGATAGCCCTGAAGACGCATAGTTCCACTAAAGAAGCCATGAAGAATATGGATTATTTTAAAGCTATCTTCAATAACGATCCTGAGATGAGTGAAGGTATAACTGAATATGCTGATCTTGACAAGGAAGAAATCGAGTGGCTGAGGAAATGATAGAGTATACTCCTGTAAAAATGCTTTTTGAAGTTTTTGGATTGAAGTTTATTCTTATGTTTTGATGATATCTTTGGCTTTTCTTAGTGCAAAAATCTTTTAGCAAGAGAACTGAAAAAAAGATAGATGAGACTGTAGCTTATGTTTTTTTATCAGCAATGGCCATGTCAGGCATCTTGGTGAAGGTTGTTTTATTACAACCTGGGTTTAATACCCTGTTGCTATGCAAAGATAATAATTCCAGTTTGTAATGGACCGAGAGCCGTCTTGGAAATTGGCATAATACCCTGAAGTTCTGTTGTGATTGGGATACATTTCTCATAAAGAAATGAACCGGGAAGCTATGCTTTGACTATTGTCACTTTCAGGCTCTAAGGTCTATTTGCTGCAGTTTTTGCAATATCTGGGTGTGACTTTCAGTAACTAAGAAGTAGTTAAAGATAATAAAGATTTAACAGCAAATTATTTATATGATATTTTCTGTAATGGTCATATGACCAACCTTATAACATGTATAGGATCTGGAAAAGGAACATGGGCTCATGTACAGGAGCTTATAAAGCAGGAAGAATGGGAAAAAGTCTATATAATAACTGATGAGTTTGGAGCAAAAAATTTTAAAGCTGAAAGAGAAATTGAGTTTATACTTATCAACCCTAAGAGATATCTTAAGGATCTTTCTGAAGATATAAGGAAGAACCTTGCAGGAAAGATAGCAGATACAGAAGTAGGGGTAAATTTTATCTCAGGAACTGGAAAAGAACACATGGCTCTGCTTTCTGCAATATTGAAGATAGGAATGGGAATGAGGTTTGTTGCATTGACTCCAGAAGGGGTAAAAGAGATATAATATCCCTAGAAAACACCATACCAATAAAGAATAAGCCTGTCTGTCGCTTTTACAACATCCCAGTCTTTTCCCTGTACGATGATGCAGTTATCATTCAACAATATCATAGGGGTCTTTGATTCTTTGATATATATTACTGGTTTTTCTGAGCTGCAGGTCATTATAGGCCTTTCTTCGCAGGCAGAAGTTTCATTTTTAATGCACGCAGCCACAGGTGTTTTTAGGATGCCTTTAGCAAGATTAAGGCTAAGCTCTGCACTAGCCAAAGCAGTATACTGCATCTGTTCGTTTAAAGGGTCAAATGTTATATACACTTCCTTATTCTCATTGAAAGTATCATCCAAAGAGCCTTTTATCTCTATATTCTCAAGTTCTTTGGGGCCGAAATGCAGAGGCACATCAACAAGCTTGTTTCCCGGCTTTACTCTTGTGTACCATAAACCGTCAGCGTATACAAATGAGAAGCCGTTATAAAGATAGTTATTCTCTCCTGATTCTCCTATAAGGTTTTTTTTATGGAGATCATCTATCGTAACGATATCTTCCGAAGCATTGCCGGTGAATTGGACTATTCCCAGAATAAGTGCAAAAACAGCTACGACAATTCCGATAAGATAGAGCAGTTTTTTTGTATCTGTTATAGGTTGTGGATTCTCTTCAGCAGAGTTTTCATCATTATTTTCTGCAGATACTGGCTTGTCTTTATTATCTTTTTCTTCCATTTTAGATGATATCTAATATATCATATAATAATCTATCTTTAATCTTAACAAAATCCTCTGCTTTTTCAGCTTCTGCAATTATACAGTTGTCTGTTATCTTGATCTGAGTCTTGTTTGCATCTGTAAAATATATGACAGGAACATTTTCGGTAGCAGAAGAACATCGTATTATCGGAAGATCATAAGTGTTGTTTTCTGTAAATCCGATCCGAGTGTATGTGTTAGATCTTTTTTTCATAGCTTTTGCAAGGCTGTACTGGGCTGAGGCTACAGCTTCAGGAAATAATGCTTCTACATCAGAAGTCATGTCAACCTGTCTGGCATCGACCATATCCAGACCATCGCTGACATTGAGATGCTCTATCTGCTCTGGAAAATAATCAAAATAATATTTTTCTCCTTTTATTTCTGCATTCCACTGAAATTCTTCTCTCTGGAAAGAGAATTCACCATATTCTACAGTCTCTGAATTTCCAGAAGATCTGCTGAATATGAAACCTATCACGCTTGAGACCATTATAACTATAATAAATATGGATACAAGGCTTTTTTTTAAGTTTTCTTTCATATAAATCCTGGAAAAAGTTTTTCTTTTAAATACTTTCCGAAAAAAGACCAGGGGCTACAGCATCCAGCTTTTTCTGTCCGAAAAGTTTATATATGATCATATTTATATCTTTTAATAAACATTAAAAGTTTAAAGAATATTATAACCATTAAATAAATATGAATAATCTGGAAAAAAAGTTTACGGATTTTATACAGAAGGCAGGTGCTGCTCAGGGCATAAACGATGGCCTCTTTCTAAACCTGTTTGCATTGCTATACCTTGAGCCTAAGGAGATATCAATGGATGAGCTTGCTGAAAAGACAGGATACAGTCTTGCGTCTGTAAGCAACAAGGTAAAACAGATAGAGTTATGGTTTGGCAATATGGCGGATCTAAGAAGGATCAATAAGCCGGGAACGAGAAAGATATACCTATACCTGGAAAAGGATTTTGACCCTGTCAAGATGATAAAGGATGCTCTTTACAGGAAATATAAATATGCTATAAAGGCTGCAAAATCAGAGCTTCCGGGAATGATAGAAGAAGGCAAGAAAAGCTCAAGCAACAAGGTAAAGGAGCAGACAAAGAACCTTGAAAAATATTACAACAGGATGAATGAGCTGGAGAGAGTTATCGGGAAGTTATTAGAATGCATGGATGATATTGAAAATGACTAAGAAAGACAAGACTATCATAAGGATAGTCAATGCATGGAAGACATACCAGATGGGGGAAGTAGTAGTACATGCATTGAGAGGAATGAATTTTGAAGTAGGATATGGAGAATTTGTCGCCATAATGGGCCCAAGCGGAAGCGGGAAATCTACAGCGGTGAATATGGTGGGATGTTTGGATGTTCCAACAAAAGGAGATATCTATCTTGAAGGGAGAAATATATCTTTATTAGGCGAGTCAGAACTTGCACAGATACGGGGCAAGAAGATCGGATTCATATTCCAGCAGTTCAACCTGATCTCGACACTTACAGCAAAAAGGAATGTTACTCTGCCCATGGTCTTTCAGGGAGCAAGCTATAGGAAAAGAGTAAAGAGAGCTGAAAAGCTATTGAAGATGGTCGGGCTTGGAGAAAGGATGCAGCATAAGCCAACTGAACTTTCAGGAGGACAGCAGCAAAGAGTTGCAATTGCAAGAGCCCTGGCTAATGATCCAGATGTAGTGCTTGCTGACGAGCCTACTGGAAATCTAGATTCAAAGACAGGAAAGATGGTAATGGAGTTTTTACAGGATCTGCATAAGAAAGAAAAAAAGACAATAATCATGGTAACTCATGATCCTATGTTGGCAAAGTTTGCAGAAAGGATAGCCCATCTAAAAGATGGAATGATAGTAAAAAAATAACATTTAAATAAAACAAGACAAAAAGGTGATAACATGAAAATCAAAAAATATTCATCGATCATAACGCTTATGTTAATGCTTGCTGCTGCATCAGCCTATGCGATTTCTCCGGGAGCAAATATAGGCATCAGCCTGATAAGCCAGGATCCTGATCCTGCAGATCCAGGGGAAGTGATAGATATGAGATTCAGGGTAGAGAATAACGGCTGGGAGGTTTCAGATGACATCGTGGTGGAGTTTGTGGAAAAATATCCTTTTACAGTCTATAATAGAAAGAATGTCAAAGATGTTGGAAACCTTCAGGGGCTGCAGACTGGAAATGAGGGCGTTATCATACTCTATGAGGTAAAGGTTGATGAAGATGCTGTGCAGGGCACCCATTATGCAGATATAAGATACAAAGCAGGCGAAGACGGGCACTGGATAACTATAGAGGATTATCCTGTCAGGGTAAGAACACGAGATATTGTGCTGTCAGTGGATTCTATAATCTCAGATCCGGAACAGATATCTCCTGGAAATGAATTTGAGGTTAGCCTTAACATAAAAAACAATGCTGATTCATTGGTAAGGGAAGTTACTGTCGCTTTAGATATGTCAGATGATGACATCCCTTTTGCACCTTCAGGTTCTATCTCTCAGAAGCAAGTATATCAGATAAACTCAAACACAGAGAAGATAATAAGGTTTGATATTGTTGCTCTGCCTGAAGCTGAAGGCGGGATCTACAAAGTACCTGTATCTATATCATATAATGATGAGACAGGAACCTCTTATTCTAAAACAGATATCATCAGCCTGAAAGTAGCATCTTCTCCAGACCTGCTGGTCAATATAGACAGCTCTGAGATAATAGAAGATAAAAAATCAGGCGAGATAGTCATCAAGATAGTGAACAGAGGCCTTACAAACATAAAATTATTGACAGCAGAGATAATGGAGAATGAAATGTTTGAGGTGCTGTCTTATGAACAGGCTTATGTGGGAAATATAGATTCTGATGATTATGAGACTGCCAATTTTGAGATAAGGACAAAGAGTTATGATCCTGTCATAGATATCCCTCTTAAGCTAAGCTATATGGACTCTACCAACAAAGAGCATGAGCAGACTGTAGATCTTGAGCTGCATACTTACAGTAGCAGCCTGGCTGCGAACGTCATCTCTGAAGTGGTCAAGGGAGCAGTGATAATCGCGGTTATAGTCGGCGGAGGTCTCTTCTTATATAATCGGCTCAAGAAGAGAAAGAAAAAGAAAAGAAAAGAATGAAAAGTTATTATTTTAAGTTTGTCCTTAACAGCCTAAAGAGCAGGAGGATAAGATCCTGGCTTACTATGATCGGAATATTCATAGGGATAGCTGCAGTTGTTGCGCTTATCGGGCTGGGAGAAGGATTGAGATCTGCGATAAATTCACAGTTTGGTTTTCTTGGAACAGACATATTGAGTGTAACTGCTTCAGGGGGATTCGGGCCTCCAGGGACAGGAGTGGTGGATCCTTTGACTGACAAGGAGCTTGATGCAGCAAGGACAGTGTCAGGGGTTGAAGGGGCTGCGGGAAGGATACTTGAATCTGGAAAGATCAAATTCAATAAAAAAGTAGGATTTGGATATGCTGCAAGCATGGCTGACAGGGAAGAAAGAGATATTCTGGAGCATATCCTGAATATGGAAACAGCAAGGGGCAGATTGCTTGAAGATAAAGATTCAGGCAATGTTGTTTTAGGCTATGATTTTTATGAAGGCAGTGAGACTTTCGGCAAGCCGATAGATGTGGGAGACAGTATACATTTCTTAGATAAGGAATTTGAGGTCATAGGGATATTAGAGAAAAAAGGAAATTTTCAGATAGACCGGACAGTATTTATGAATGAAGATGATCTAAGAGAAGTTGTAGGCAGAGAAGATGGTGAATATGATATCATCGGCGTGAGGATAACTGAAAATGCAGATATGGAAAAGATACAAAAAAGCATAGAGAAAGAGATAAGGAAGATAAGAGATGTTGATGAAGGGGAAGAAGATTTTTCAGTAGAAACTCCTGCTAATACTGTGGAGAGTGTAAATTCCATACTTCTTGGAGTTCAGGTTTTTGTATATGTTATAGCGAGCATATCTCTTTTGGTCGGAGGGATAGGTATAATGAACACCATGTATACTGCTGTTGTTGAAAGGAAGAAAGACATAGGCATAATGAAATCTATAGGAGCTAAAAACTCAACCATATTTATCCTTTTCTTTATAGAATCTGGGTTGTTGGGGGCAGTAGGGGGCATTATCGGAGCAGCATTGGGTTTTGGCATGGCAAAAGGGCTCGCTTTTATAGGAAAAATAGCTCTGGGATCCAATCTTATATCTGCACAAATTTCCCCTCAGTTGATAATAGGCGCATTGCTGTTCTCATTTGCAGTAGGGTCTTTTTTTGGAACATTGCCGGCAGTACAGGCTTCAAAATTAAATCCTGTCGATGCATTGAGGCAGGGAAAATGATAAAAGACATACTAAAATATTCATTGTCAAACTTTGTAAGATCGCTAAAGGCAATCTGCATCCACCCCACCAGGATTACACCTATCTTGATCGTCCCACCCCTAACGATAAAATGATAAAAGACATACTAAAATACTCATTGTCAAACTTATGGAGCAGGAAGCTAAGGAGTTTTCTTACTATGCTTTCTGTACTTATCGGTATAACTGCAATATTTGCATTGATAAGCTTTGGCCAGGGATTGAATTCATGGATAGATGGATTTGCCCAGGAGATGGGAACAGATAAGGTATTTATCATGCCTGGCGGAGGATTATCTAATTCCCCTGGGACCAGCAACATAAAGTTCAATGAAGATGATCTTGATTTTATAAGAAAAGTCAAAGGCGTGGATGAAGCCACTGCTATGATGGCCGCGTCTGGCAAGATAAGTTATAAGGATTACAGGGATGTCTATCCTTTTGTGATGGGATTATCAACTGAAAGCAGCGAAAAAAGGCTGGTCGAGGAAATGTTCGGCGGCATAGGCATAATGGAAGGAAGAGGGCTTAAGAAAGGCGATGTACTTAAGGCATCTGCAGGTTACAGCTATACTGTTCCAAATCGCCTTTTCAAAAGAGCTTTGACTCCTGGAAGCAAGGTTGAGATAAATGATGTTGAAGTTGAGATAGTAGGTTTTTATGAAGAGATCGGGAGCCCGACAGATGATGCACAGATATACCTTTCCCAGCAAGGATTCAGAGAAATATTTGATACTGATGATTTTGAATATATCTACATCAGGACTGCCAGGGGAGAAGATCCTTCTTTATTGGCTGAAAGGATAAATGAGAAATTCAGGAAATACAGAGGGCAAGAAGAAGGAGAAGAAGATTTTACTGTACAGACTTTTCAGGATATACTTGAAACATTCACAAGCATACTTCTTGTGTTAAATGGGGTTTTGGTGATGATAGCACTGATATCAGTTGTTGTTGCAGCTGTAAACATAATGAATACTATGTACACATCTATCTTAGAGAGGACAAGAGAGATCGGAGTTATGAAGTCAATAGGAGCCAGAAATGAATTTATATTGCTTGTATTTGTGACTGAATCTGGAGTTCTTGGGCTGGCAGGGGGAGCGATAGGAATTATACTGGGAGCGTTGATAGCAAAGATAGGGGGTATGGCTGCTTCTACTTTCGGCCTTACAATGATACGGCCTGTTTTTCCATGGTGGCTTATTCTTGGATGCCTGCTTTTCGCTTTTTTAGTAGGGGCTTTATCAGGATTGGTTCCTGCGATACAGGCTTCAAAATTAAATCCTGTGGATGCTTTAAGGTATGAGTAAATTTTATTTTCTGTAGAATTCAGCTGCTTTTTCAGGAGAGATAGAGTTTATAGTGTCTTCTGAGAGAGCTTCAAAACCGCCAAGTATAGCCAGTTTAGGCGTAATCTCAATATGGAAATGGAGGTTTTCTTTTTTTGGAGAATAGAACAATTCCATGTTGTAGGCTGCATCTATGGTCTTAAGCTTTTGAAGGATCTTTTTCAGCATCCTGGCTAAGTCAGCAAGATGTTTGTTGTCCATGTCTGTTATGTTTCTGATGTGCTTTTTGGGAAAGAGCCATATCTCATAATGATATCTTGATGCGTATGGAGTAAAGGAGATAAAAGATTCGTTTTCAAAGCATGCTCTTTTGGAGCTTTTTTCTTTTTTTATTATGCTGCAATAAGGGCAGCCAGGATATCTTTTTGTTGCTTTCAGTTTTTCTTTTACAAGCTTGGGGATCCTGTTGTAGGCTATGACCTGAGAATGGGAATGTATCAAAGAAGTTCCTGCCTGTTTTCCATGGTTCTTGAATATGCATACATATTTTATGCCCTTTATTTTACTTAAATTATCTATCATGTCAATGAATGCTCTGAAGACATTTTTTATCTGAGGGATAGATAGATCTTCCATCTGCTTTTTATGATCAGGTGTTTCTGCTATCACCTCATGTACGCCGTAAGCAGATGATGATGTGAAGAACCTGGCTTGTTTTTTGAAAACTGGAGAGCCTTTTAATCCTACTGCTGCAAACTTGTTAGGAAACCATCTTACTTTCCATTGTTTTTTTGTCCCTATCCTTCCAATCTCAGGAGGAGTTAGATCTTCATTTCCAGGGCAAAAAAAGCAGGTCTTTGCTTCTTTTATCTCAGATCCTTTGCTGAACTCAAACGGCCTTTTGCCTCTTCCTTCAGAAACAATTACATATCTGTCCAGGATATAATCTTTTCTTATCTCCATAAAACCTCTTTTTATTTTTTTCGGATTATAGGTTAATCTGATAGTTTATAAATGTTTTATTTTTGATGATATATAATGCAGAAGATTATCTTACTTTTGCCAGCTTATCCAGATATTTTAATCTCTGGTTTATCTTATTGATTGTCGTAGATTTTGTCTTTATCCTTTTGAGGACCTTTGCAAGGGTGCAGTCTCCGACTGTTCCTTCTATCCATTCAGCAAGATCATTCCTGCGATCATTAACATGGTATTTGAATGTGTTGTCATCAATAAATCTTAGAACTTCGGGAAGATCATAAAGGCTCTTTACTATCGGGCCGTTGTTTATCCAGAAATACTTATTAGAATCGACCTCTTCCAATATCTTTTTTGCGTCTTCTATGCTTATCCTTGGCAATTGTATCACCTTTAACAATGCCGGAAAAAGTAATGCATTTATAAAGCTTATGGTTGTAATTATCCTGAAGTGGTAATATCTTTATCATATCTAGAAAGATTTAAATTAAAAGAAGGTATACCCTATCCGATGACTGATTTTAAGGGATTTATCTTATGGCTAGAGGGATTTGGCATTGGAGATGTGCTCTTGCCTTTTCTGCTGCTTTTTACTATCTTCTATGCTGTGCTCAACAAATCAAAGATACTTGGAGAGGATAAGAAGAATCTAAATCTGGTAATCTCAATAATCCTTGCAATAAGCCCGATAATCGCACATGTGACAGGAAATCTTCCTTCTGGCTATGATCCTGTTATCGTGATAAATAAGGCTATACCTTATGTCATGCTGCTGTTGACAGCATCTATACTTCTGGCTTTTCTTATGGCATTAGTAGGCCTTAATATAGAGAACTATTGGGAAAAAAGCTATTCCCTTATAACCCTGATACTTGTAAACATATTCATAGCAAATGCATATCCAAACATAATCGGATTTGCAGTTATAGTGAGTGTATATCTTATAATGCTCTCTTTGATATCAGGGGGAGGAAAAGGGTTATTCGGAAGACCTATAGTGATGGCTTTGGTCGCAGTATCTATGATATTTCACTGGGCTATAACCGGATGGAACCAGGGCCTTCCTGGCTGGATCAGCTGGCTGAATAACAGTGATTTCCAGATGGCAGTGATAGTCATCTTGACTTTTTATACAGTCATATCTTTTGTGATCAGGAAGAATTCATGATCTCTTTTTCATCTGTTTAAGAGATATATCTAATTTTTCTTTGACCTGGTGTTTAAGTTCTTTGTCTATGCTGAGATCATCTATCTCTTTATTCCAGTTTATATCCGGGATGGAAGTCAGGGTTGATATGAATCTTCTTCCTGAATCTTTTATGAGTTTTTCTATGAGTTTTGCTTTTTCAGAGTTAAACTGAGAGATTGCAGGGAATTTTGTTATGCCGTCTGCTCCTGCTTCAAGGATATCTTTTACATAATCCACTTTTTTAGGGGTCAGGCCTGCCATTATCTCTATATCAGGAAAAGCTTTTCTTGTCTGGCTTATCCACCATGCATAATCCTGGATCTTTGGGGAGAAGGTATTTTCAAAATCTGTACCTTTTATCGGTTTTAATGCATAGAATGTTATCCTGTCCAGATTATGCTCTTTTATGAAATCAAGCAGAAGTTTTAGGTCTTGTTTTTTCTCTCCTATACCGATAACTATCGTTATGCTTGTCCTGAAGCCTTTGCTTTTTGCAAGCTTAAGCATTTTAGAATAAGGGCTGATAGGCTTATCAGGGCAAAGATCATCATGCAGCCCTGGTTCTACTGTTTCTATGGAAGCACAGATGCCTTTTACATACGGCCTGAGAATATCCATCTCTTTTTCATCCAATACTCCAAGATTGACCCATATCTTTTCTTTGTAAATCTCTGATATGTGTTTTGCTATCTCTTTTATGCCTTCTATATCCCTGTTTGCATATCCTCCTGTCAGGTACTCGAATTTCCAGCCAAGATTTTTTCCGATCAATGCATCTGCGATCATGGAAGCCATGCTTCTTCTTGCCTTTTTAGCATGTCTTTTCTTATGGTTTGTTGTAGAGCGGTAGCAGAACTTACAGCTGCCTTTTTCACAATACCATCCTACAAAAATACATCTTCCGAACCAGGTTTTTCTCATAATATCTTCTGCAGAGAATAAGGATATAAAAAGCTAGTGTTTCAGCGTTGAGTATATGCTGGAGACAGCATTGTTTATCTTTTTAAGAAGAGTTTCTTCCTGTTTGAACAATTCATGGCTCATCACATAAAGATATAACCTTCCCCAGTAGCTCCCAGGAGGGAGAGTTTCAGGCAATCTTATCTTTTTCTTTTCTTTTAAGCATCTTCTGTATTCTTTTTCAGTTCTTTGCGTAAGTTTTTTTGCATCTATCTTTTGCTGAGTCTTTATGTATGTTCTCCTGTTCTCAGAAGAATTATCTATTCTATTTTCTTTTTCTTCGTCTTCTTCAGCCACATAGATATCTTTATTCTTTATAGGAAGTTCTTTCTTTAATCTTTCTAAGAATTTTTTTCTTCTTACGTCTTTTGGAAATCTTGAATATACAGAATAAAAAATTGCTGCTTCACCAATTTCAAGGTGGCTCATGTAACTTGTTTTTCCCTTATGTCCTGGAAGGCTGGTATCGTGTTTTTTAACTATATCTTCAATAAGTTTTTCCTGCAGTCTGGGCATATGGTATATTGCTTCCATAAGCAGGATTAAGTGTCACAAACTTATAAAGCTTTTACATATAAAGAATATAGTATAAATCATTTAATCTCTTTCAGGATATTTTCTTTTGTCTTCAGCCTTTTCTGGCATTCAGGGCAGATAGTGTGCTGTTTTCCTTTTTCGTCTTTTATTATTGTCCCTACTTGTTTGTTAAGGAATGTTTCTTCTATCTTCTTGCCGCATATCCCGCATTTCATGTTTGAATCTTAATCATATTTGTTTATAAAACTATTGATTTGAGTGCCGTGTGGCATAATTCAAGATAAAAATTAGAGCTTTCGCTAAGCATTAAATT
>CAYXHN010000019.1:0-13935 GCA_964464955.1 uncultured Methanosarcinales archaeon | reverse complement strand
CAGACACTTCTGTGATAATAGAAGGCATATTGTCAAGCAGGATAAGATCAAAAAAGATTGAAGTAGATACAGTCATCATTCACGAAGCTGTGCTTGCTGAACTTGAGCATCAGGCAAATGAGGGAAAAAGCATAGGATACCTTGGGCTTGAGGAGATCGAAAAACTGAGAAGGATGTCTGGCGACTATCTAAACGTAACATTTGCAGGTGCCAGGCCAAAGGCATCAGAGATAAAATATGCTTCATTGGGTGAAGTTGATGCCCTTATCCGCCAGATGGCCTATGAAGAAGACGCTGTCCTGATGACTGCAGACAATATCCAGGCAAAGGTTGCAGATGCAAAAGGCATTAAGACTATACTTGTTGAAAAACACGCTAAAACAAAGAAGCTTAAGCTTGAATCTTTTTTTGATGATATTACGATGTCTGTCCATCTCCGGGAAAACTGCTATCCTACTGCAAAAAAAGGAATGCCTGGAGAATGGAAATTTGAACGCATAAGAGACTCATTGATAAAAAAACAAGAGATAGAAGATATAAGTTCTGAGATAATAGAAGAGGCTGAATCTGCTTTGAACGGTTTTGTAGAGATAGAAAGAAAAGGCTCTACTATCGTGCAGCTTGGGAAATACAGGATAGTGATAACAAGGCCTCCTTTTTCAGACGGATGGGAGATAACTGCAGTAAGGCCGGTAAAACAGCTTTCCTTAAAAGAATACGATATCTCAGAAAAACTCCTGAAAAGGCTTTCAGAACAGGCAGAGGGCATCTTGATCGCAGGTTCCCCGGGGATGGGAAAATCAACATTTGCTGCTGCCCTGACAAGATTCTATGCTGAACAGGGAAAGATAGTGAAAACAGTAGAGGCTCCAAGAGATCTTGTACTGCCCCACGTCGTTACGCAATATGCGATATCTCACGGCTCCTCCCAGGAGATACATGATATTCTGTTGCTGTCCCGTCCTGATTATACATTGTTTGACGAGATGAGAAACAAGGAAGACTTTTCATTGTACGCAGATCTAAGACTATCAGGGATAGGCCTTGCAGGAGTTATCCATGCAACAGCCCCTGTTGATGCTATCCAGAGATTTGTCGGAAAGATAGAGCTTGGAGTGATCCCTCATATAATAGATACAGTCATATTCATAAAAGACGGAAAGATAAATAATGTTCTTAGCCTTAAGATGGAAGTTAAGGTGCCTTCTGGAATGACTGAAGCTGATCTTGCAAGACCTATCGTTACAGTAACTGATTTTGAGACAGGCAAGCTTAAATACGAACTTTACAGCTATGGTGAGGAAACTGTAGTTGTTCCTGCATCAGAGCAGGCAGAAAAATCTCCTGTACTTAAGCTTCTAGAAGATCCTATAAAAAGATATTTCCAGATGTATGCAGATGAGGTTGAAGTTGAGGTCGTATCGACCAACAAAGCGATAGTAAAAGTACCGGAATATGCAATGGCTGGCATTATAGGCAAAGGCGGAAAGCATATAGAAGAGATCGAAAAAGAGCTTGGCCTAAGTATTGATGTCCAGGAGCTTCCTACAGAAAATTATACCAAAAAAAAGGGCCGTAAAGGCAGGAAGAAAAAAGGAAAGAAAAGAAGATAGTTCTCATAGGTTCATGTTAAAAAGCTTATATAATCTTTGTGCAAGACTGCATTGTTTCCTGAAAGTTTCAAGATTTGCCCGGCCTGCAGACCTTATTGTACTTTTCAGATAATCTCCCAAAGAAGGATCATTTATCACTCTTTTTGCATCTGTTTTCTTGCCTTTGTAAGAATCGTAAAAACTCTCAGCAGAATCACAGGTATTGTCAAGTGCATAAGCCAGCTTATCGACCTCTTCCTTGCTTTGAGAAGTGCATACTATCCTGTCATCTACAGACCCATTGACCATGCTCAGAGAAGATCTTCCAGTTCCATGTTCTACATCTACCCGATAAAAACCGACTCTAAAACTATATGCATCTTTTAAAGAATTATACTCAGTTTCCTCTTTTCTTGTTTTTCTGTATTTTTCACCGAATATTAACATAGCTGGCCTCCACCAGCCCCCACTATTGTATCCTTATGATTGCAGGTATATAAAACTTTCCAAAATTCTCGTCTAAAAAGAAAAAAGAAAACATTTTTATAGTTCAATCTCAGATTCCAGATTATGATTGACATCAATCTGATAAGGGAAGAACCTGAACGTGTAAAAGAAAATATAAAGAAGAAGTTTCAGGATAAAAAATTACCTCTTGTAGATGATGTTCTTAAAAAAGACAAGGAATATAGGGAATTACTTAAAAGATCAGAAAAGCTGAGGCATGAAAGAAATGAGATAACTTCTAAGATAAATCAAGCAAAAAAGGCTGGAAAGGATATACGGCCGATAGTAAAAAAAGCAAAAGATATCCCGAAAAAGATCGAAGAGATAGAAGAGAAGCAGAACAAGTTGAAACAGGAGATAAAAGATATCCTCTATCAGATCCCTAATATTGTCCACAAGTCTGTCCCTGTCGGAAAAGATTCCACTGAAAATGTAGTGAAGGACGAGGTAGGCAGGCCGAAAAAATTCGATTTTGAGGTAAGGTCTCATGTAGATATTGCAGAATCCCTGAACATAGTTGACTTTGACACTTCAGCAGAAACCTCTGGAAAAGGATTCTATTACCTTAAAGGTGATCTGGCTTTGTTGAACATGGCTTTAGTCAACTTTGCAAGGGACTATATGGTAAAACAGGGTTATGAATATATAGAGCCCCCTATGATGATACGCAAAGATATCTTAAAAGGAGTCTTCTCAAATGAAGAGATAGAACAGATGTCCTATAAGATAGAAGACGAAGACCTTTATCTTATCGCAACTTCAGAACATCCTTTGATAGGCATGTTCATAAACAGGACCTTAAAAAAAGAGGATCTCCCTATTAAGATAACAGGGTTCTCTCCGTGCTTCAGAAAAGAGATTGGCTCTCACGGCATAGATGAAAAAGGATTGTTCAGAACTCATCAGTTCAACAAACAGGAGATGGTTGTTATCTGTGAGCCAGAAGATTCATATAAGTTCTATGATGATATGCTTGATCATTCAAAAGCTATCTTCAAGAAGCTAGGCATCCCCATACGAGAATTAGAATGCTGCTCAGGAGACCTTGCTGACCTAAAAGCCAAATCAGCAGATCTGGAAGCATATTCTCCAAGAAAAAAAGATTATTTTGAGATAACTTCCTGCACTAACATGGAATCAGCCCAGGCAAGAAGGCTTAATATAAAAGTGACAGACGGAAAAGAAAAACATTATGCCCATACCCTTAACAACACAGCAATAGCAACATCAAGAGCGATGGTCGCTATCCTGGAAAACAATCAAAATAAAGATGGTTCTGTAAATATTCCTAAAGTTCTACAGCCTTATATGAATGGATTAAAAAAGATAGAAAAAAGAAAATAAAAATATATCTATAAATTTAATCTCCCTTTATTATCTTTGTTCCGCTGCTTGCTGTCTTGGTTGAAGTCTGCCCTTCTTGCTCTTTCTGATAAGGAACAAGAGTCACAGTTCCAGTCTCATTGTTCTCCAGAGGAACTGTTATCTGCACAAAACCGCTCTGCTGAACATTAGACAGGATCGCATTGACAGCCATTACCTGACCATCCTGTACACCAGTGTTATAATACTCCATATACGTTTCCTGCCTTGACTCTGCTAATTTATCCACAGCGATATACCCGACTGCCACGACCAGCAATACAACCAAAAAGATCAATGTTTTGTTTTTCTTTATATCCATATTCATTGCCATATCCAAAAAAGAATAGTAATTTGTTTATAAATTTTTTGTGAAAAAACTAAAGATTATCTTAGAATTTATTTAAAGATTAATAAAATTTAAAAAATGACCCGTATGTGCTCCATGCTGAATTTGCATTTACATGCTTGTAACGATAAGCAAGATAGTGGCTCCCTCCAGAGGAATATCTTTTTACAGATATATCAAATTGGGTGTTCGAAGAAGAAATAAAGGTGTTTAAATGACGCCAGGTGTTGTCTTCTAGGACATTTGATGCTGCAAAACCAGCTGTATTCTGCCATCCAGCAAATCCTCCTCCGTCATTATGCCCATGGAAATAAACTGTATCTGCTCCGTCCCAGTGGCATGTAAAACTAACCTCGCCTGCTCCAGGAAAATTCCCATGCCAATTAAATATATTTCCAATCTGATTATCTACATTATCAATATAAGATACATCAGTACCTCCCCCACCTGCTGTAAATCCTAATTCTGTGCTTCCACTTAGACTAGGGCAATTAGTCCCATCACTCTGACAGAACCCACTAGAATCAATATTATCTAACTTGTCTGCATCATTTGCTTTCCCGCCTTCAGAACTTGACCCTGCATAATTGAAATTGACCATTCCAGAGCTTATTGAATTGCTCTGCCCTTCATTGACAAACCTCGAATCACAGCTTGAGCAGGAAGTTAATCCTCCACCATCAGCAACTATCTGAGAGGTTGTCCTACAGTCTCCATCTCCATCCAAAAACTGATTGTTGCCGCATCTTGCATCTGCTCCCCTGTACGTAGTCTGGATATAAAGCTCTTCTCCAGAACAACTCAATCCTGTTCCGTCATGCTCAGTACAATGGTTTTCTTCTTCAAAATCAGTGGAAACATAAAGGTCCTCTCCAGAACACCCAAGATGGGTTCCAGCGACTTCAGAGCAGTCAAATTCTATTGTTGCAGTTCCAGAACCTGCCCCTCCTTTTGTTCCTTCTCCAGAACTTACTTGGCTTATATATCTTCCATCTGACTGCGTTCTTGTAAGAAGATCGTTATTTGCATTATTATTAAGATACCCTTCTGCTCCAAGATCAGAATAAGCTGAAAACTGTCCGTTGCTTATTGTTCCAGTCAATTGTCCGCCATCTATCTGTAGTCCTGTGGTAGTCCCATCAGCAGCTATACTCCAGCTCTGTCCGGATAATGTACCTGAACTCAAAGCAAGATTGTTGGGAAAAGTAAAGCTTCCTGCTGCAAATATTCCAGGCAATACCTCATCAGCACTATGGCTCACAACAGGAGCATATACAATAGGGATAATCAGTAAGAATATAAAAAATAGTATAGCTTTTTTCATT
Source organism: uncultured Methanosarcinales archaeon (assembly GCA_964464955.1). Classification (GTDB taxonomy): domain Archaea; phylum Nanobdellota; class Nanobdellia; order Woesearchaeales; family WJKL01; genus WJJM01. Next base: position 8,800 of record CAYXHN010000019.1, on the reverse strand, counting down.
AAAACACCCTTTTATCCTGCTAAATACTGCATCATATATAAATATTTTTATTTGTTTTTCTTGACTCTCCTTCTCCTGACGCTTAAGTTGCCTGTAGGCTCTAATATCGCTTCTTCAACTTCCCTTACTCTCCGGATATTGTGGCCTCTTAACTCAGACATAAGTTCTTCCATATTCAGGTTCTCTTTTCTCAAAGCGTATTCATCTATCTTTCCATGCCTGATAAGGGTTGTACTCCTTCCCTCTATCAGTCTTCCAAGAGAAGCGTGTTTTGCTATTATCATATTTATCCCTCTGACCAACAAAGCGATAAATCCTACGGCAATGACAGAGCTTATCATAGGAGCTATATCATCTTTGTATATCATCACATCGCCTACAGCCGAACCCAATGCGATTATTATCAGCAGGTCTATAAATGTCAGCTGAGACAATTGCCTTTTTCCCAGCAGCCTTAACATGATAAATGAAAAGATAAATATTATCAGTGTCCTTACAAGGATGATCAGGATATTAGAAAAACTTACCAGCTTTGCAAACTGTGGTGCATAGATATCGATAACATATATCAGTGCAACTGTGACTATTATAGTTAACAGCATAAGCAAAGAAGACTCCCCTTTTTTATTTTTTCTAAGCATATTATATAGAGATAAGTTTATGATTTATAAATTATTCTATTAGAAAACACAAAAATTTTATAAACCTGTTCAGACTATCCACTGAAAAAGGGAAATATGGCTCTATTCAAAGATATGCTTAAAGCAGATGAAACATTGTTCAGGGACGAGATTGCGTTAGATTATGAATTCCTTCCAAAGCTTCTTCCCTACAGGGAAAAAGAGCAGTTTCACATTGCGAATTGCATAAAACCCTTATTCCAGAAAAGGAATGGAAAAAATATCTTCATACACGGAGCTCCAGGCATAGGAAAGACAGCGGCAACAAGACATGTTATTCGGGATCTGGAAAATGAGACAGATGAGATAGTCCCTTTCTATATCAACTGCTGGAAAAAGAACACTCCTCACAAGATAATCCTGGAGATGTGCGAGATTATAGGCTATCGGTTCGTCCAGAACAAGACTACAGAGGAACTTTTTGATGCAGTAAAAAAAGAGCTTAACAAATCTTCAGCTGTTTTTGTCTTTGACGAAGTTGACAAGCTGGATGACATCAACTTTTTGTATTCTGTATTAGAAGACATCTTCAGGAAGACTATAATCATAATAACCAATTACAAATCCTGGATAGCCAACCTTGATCCAAGGATAAAATCAAGGCTCACAGCAGAGATGATAGAATTCAAGCCCTACAATCCTGAAGAGACCAAAGGGATATTGAAAAAAAGATTAAGCTATGCTTTCCAGCCAAATGTCTGGGATGATGCAGCATTTGAAACAGTAGCAAAAAAAGCAGGCAAATTAGGAGATGTAAGGGCAGGCCTTTACCTCTTAAGAGAATCCGCAATCGCAGCTGAAGAAGAATCCAGTAAAAAGATAACTAAGGAACATGTTGAGAAGGCCATAGATAAGTTTGACCAGTTCTATATAAACAACTCAGATGATCTCGAACAGGAAACCTTAAAGATCCTGGAGCTTATAAAAGACAACAACGGCCAGAAAATAGGCAATCTTTTTGACGTATATAAGAAGAATGGCGGCTCTCTCGCCTATTCAAGTTTCAAGAGAAGGATAAAAAAGCTTGAAGAAGGAAAATTTATCTCTGTTGACAAGACAGAAGGCGGAGATGAAGGCAACACTACAATAATCAGGCTTAAAGAGAAGCCAAAAAAACTCACTGATTTCTAGAATTGTAGATTTATCTTAAAAGTTATAGTATTTAAATGGGCTGCAAAAAAGTATTTCTGCATTTTCCACTGTTCAATTCCGATTATTGGGAATTTACGCTTTTCAGCCTCTGTATCCCTAATATCTGCCTACCACTGACCACTGTTCAACCACGCGTGAGGTATATAAAGGAGTCTGGCTACACATATATTAACAAAAAACAAAGGTGATATACATGAGATGCTCAGACTGCCAAAAAAGGATTCACAAAAGAGATACTTTTTATCTGAACTACAGCGATTTTGTCAATCCTTTGACTGGAGAGATCGAGTTTATCGGAAATGGACTTTGCCTAACCTGTTACAGAAACAGGACAACATACATACATGCAAAAAAAGCTCAAATAAAAAACTAAAGGTGATAAATATGAATAACCCATCAGATACAAGCCACGACACGATTCAGGATCTGTTTTACCAGCAGGTAAGAAGACTTTCTGTAAAGCCCCAGGCTCAGGAAAGTTTTGATCTGCAGTTTTCAGACCAGTGGTTCTGAATCTAATCTTGATTTCTAAACACCGCCACCTGCCTAAAAAACCTCTCCCCTTTCTGGAAAGAAAGGGGCTATTTCTTATCATCGATTAAATCATAAGTTTTATAAAATAGATTAATTTACTGCTACCTATGGATATAATAACAAAAGAAGATATAAAGGTCAGGAAAAGCGAGGTTTTCAGCAAGATATTTTCAGGAGAAACATTTGTGCATCCTACAGACACTATCTATGGGATCGGGTGTAATGCTGAAAAAGAAAAAGCCATTAAAAGGCTAAGGGAGATAAAGCAAAGGCCGGATACACCATTTTCTATTATAGCACCTTCAAAAGATTGGATAAAAGAGAACTGCATTGTAAACAAGGAAGCTGAAAAATATATTGAAGAGCTTCCAGGTCCTGTAACCCTCATACTTAAACTGAAAAACCCAAAAGCGATAGCAAAGAATGTTGCTCCAGGCAAAGACTCTATCGGGGTAAGGATTCCTGATCATTGGATATCTGACTTTGTAAAAGATATGGATACTCCAATCATAACAACCTCTGTAAACCTGGTTGGAAAATTGCCTATGACTTCTTCTGAAGACATAGATCCAGAAATACAAAAACACATTCATTTTGTTATCTATGAAGGCGAGAAAAAAGGAAGGCCTTCTAATATAATCCACCTGGAAGACGAAGGAGTCAAGATCCGGAAAAGATAGTTCTGAAACATTAGTTTTTTAAAGCAGTATATCATAGATAACATCATGAAGATACTCGCATCTGGAGACAAAGAAAATCAGAGATTTTCAGGCCTCAAGATGCTCAGGAGTTATTAAGATGAAGATACTCGCATCTGGAGACATACATGGAGACATTAGGTTAGCTGAAAGCCTTGCAGAAAAAGCTGAAAAAGAAAATGTTGACTTGGTTGTATTGTGCGGCGACCTTACATATGGAGAACAGTCAACAGATGGATTGATAGGCCCCTTTGTAAAAAAAGGAAAAAAGGTTGTCCTGATTCCAGGCAATCATGAGACTCTGGCAACAGCAGATTTTCTTTCAGAGCTTTATGGAGCAACCAATCTTCATGGATATTCTATTGTGGACAAAGACATCGGATTTTTTGGAGCAGGCGGGGCAAATATAGGCTTATTTCAGCTTACAGAGACCGAACTGTTTGACTTGTTGAAAAACAGCTACAGCCGGATAAAAGATGCAAAACAAAAGATAATGGTCACCCATGTCCACCCATCAGGTACAAAGATGGAGAAATTCACCCAGTTTTTCCCAGGATCTACAGGAATAAAAAAAGCGGTTGACACGTTCAAGCCGGACATCCTATTATGCAGCCACGTCCATGAAGCAGAAGGAATAGAAGAAAAACTAGGAGATACAAGAATAATAAATGTAGGAAAAAACGGAAAGATCATAGATCTAAAATAAATAGGATTCAAGATAGAAACTATTGAACTGTTAAAAGAAAATGATGAGTTTAACAATAATTATTGTTCATGGAAATTCATCCCTGTGAAAAAAGGTCTAATTCGATCTTATTTTATGCAGGCCTTGAGCACCGATGATGCATGCTTTCAGAAGTTAAAAAAACAAGGAGGGATAGATAGATCAGCAGCCTCTGGAGATCTCCAGTTTGATAATCCTAGTCAGGATTTCGTATATGTTCCAGACTAATGGAAGATAAGATTTACCAGGCCTGTTTATGATTTCCTCTGGATAAGCTATTGCCCATAAAAGAGATATGGTCATGGGTATCCATAGACTATGGACTTAAAAATGGAAAAAGGAAAATCAATGCAGATGAGATAAAGATGGATCTAAAAGATAAGTTATATGGATTATTTGATGAAAGATTGCAGGAATTCTATAAAGATATGCATATTGACGATATACAAGATTCAGACTATGGGCCTTTTATTCCTTTTGTGTGGGAGCCTAATTATACATCTGCAGATAAAAAGATCATATTCATAGGTCAGCAGACAAACGGATGGACATCTTTAAAAGAAGCTGTAGAAAAAGAACACAATGTTGAATACCTAAGCAGTATGTCTAAAGATTTCAAACATGCAGAAAACTACAATTCTCCTTTCTGGTATTTTATTCATAGCATCAACGAAAAGTTTAATAGCAACAGGCTTGCATTCTACTGGACAAACCTGTTCAAGACAGAAAGCAAAAATTATCAACCAGGAGAAAACATAATGCCTAAGACAAAAGAACATCTTGACACATTATCTGAAGAGATTAAAATACTGGATCCAGATATGGCAGTATTCCTGACAGGACCATTATATGATCAACATCTAGAATACAGCCTGCCTGAAACAAGTTTAAGCCCTTTCTTCAAAGATATTCCTGAAAGGCATATGGCTTCTGTAGAAGGTCTTGACTGCAAAGCTATAAGAACATATCACCCAGCATATCTAAGAAGAAGAAAAATTTTTGATGATCATCTTGAAAAGACAGTTGAATTTCTAAAAGATTAACCTTTCACAACTCCCAAAGGCTTCAGCTTAACGACCATCTTCCCGATATCAGCTTCATTGCTTACCCTGACAACTTCATCAACATCTTTGTAAGCTCCAGATGATTCTTCAGCAATCCCTTTCCATGAAGCACCTTTGACTTGTATGCCTTTTGAAGCAAGATCTTTAACAACTTTTTCCCCTCTAAATCTCTTCAAAGCTTCATGTCTTGACATAAGCCTTCCAGCTCCATGAGCAGTACTCCCGAACGTCTCTTCCATTCCTTTGTTTGTTCCGACTAAAACATAAGATGCTGTTCCCATGCTTCCAGGCAGAATTATAGGCTGCCCTGTTTCTCTGTATGCTTCAGGAATTTCATTACAGCCGGGACCAAAAGCCCTTGTAGCTCCTTTTCTATGCACAAAAACTTTTTTATTTTCACCATTAATTTCATGCTCTTCTACTTTAGCTATATTGTGAGCAACATCATAGACAGTCTTAAGGCTTTCGTCTCCAAGAACCTCTTTTACAGCCAGCCTTAACTGATGCCCAAGCACATGCCTATTACACCATGCAAAATTAGCAGCAGCACTCATAGCCTTGAAATATCTATCAGCAAGCTCTGAACCAGCAGGAGCATATATCAATTCACGGTCAGGCAGCTTCTGCACTATCTCAGGAAAAGCCCGCTCCATCTCTCTCAGGTAGTCAGAACATACCTGATGCCCTAATCCACGAGACCCGCAATGTATCATAAATACAACCTTCCCTTTCTCAAGTCCAAACTTCTTTGCTATATCTTCATCAAAAACCTCGTCAACATACTGCACCTCTAAAAAATGATTTCCAGACCCCAATGTAGCGACCTGCTTCTTTCCCCGCTGCTTTGCTGTACTGCTTATCTCTTTCGGATCAGCCTGTTTCATATGGCCGTTTTCCTCGCAGTGCTCCAGATCATCTTCAGTACCATATCCGTTCTCAACAGCCCATCTTGCGCCTTTTTCAAGAATCCCGTTGATCTCATCTTCATCAACTTTTATATTGCTTCTGCCTAATCCAGCAGGGCAATAGTTCATGACCTTATCAAGAATTTCTTTTACTTTTGGCTCAACTTCCTCCTTGGCCATATCACTCCTAAGCAAACGAACACCGCAATTTATATCATAGCCAATGCCTCCTGGACTTATTCCTCCTTTTTCAAAATCCAAAGCAGCAACTCCTCCTATCGGAAAACCATAGCCTTGATGGCCATCTGGCATTATTATGGAATATTTATAGATTCCGGGCAGATGAGCCATGTCCCTTCCTTGTTTGAGTGTCCTATCCTGCTTCATCTTATCCAAAAGAATTTCAGAAGCATAGACCCTGCATGGAACATTCATACCTTCTTCTTTAGGTATTTCCCAGCACACATCAGATATCTTCTTTAGATCAAGTTTGTTTTTTTCCATAATAATCACCATATGATTCAAATTTTGCCCTCTTTAAATAATTTGCTAAAAATATCAACTGAAGGTTTATTCAGTTGCTCAGATTGTGTTTTTGTGCTTCTATTAGTAAGCCTGGATTAAGAATGGATGATAATTTTTAGATTTTTTTAAAACCCTGAGACTCTGATCAGATATCTGGAACGACCTGCACAGTCCATTTTCCGTCTTTTTCAAAAATTTCCATCTCTTGATAGGTTATTGCCTTTATGTGTGTCTCCGGCTCATATTTGTTTAGATTCTCGTCCCCCTGAACAATAGCCTTCAGCCTGAACTTGTCATCCTTTTCTATCTTAAGCTCCTTTACTGAATGCATAAGAAAATCATTGACCTCAAAAAGAACAAGGAACCTCTCAAGAAAATCATAAAGCAGAGCCTTTTCGTCCTCTGATTCCACTTCTATCTTCTCCTCAGTCTCAGGCTCAACACTATCTGGCTCCACCATTATCTTAGTCAAAGCCAAAGCTGCATTTGAAAAAGCCTCTTCCATGGTCTGCCCATAAGCCTTAAATTTTATATCTGCAGTATGCGGAAAAAATTCATATCTTTTCATCTTTTTAGGTCAATCGATACAGTAGCCTCATACCCTTCTTCTGTCTTTATAACATCGAACTTATAATTTTTAACAGAAGCTATCTCTTCTTTTTTTATTTCGTCTCTTATCGGCTCCCCGTAAAGGTCAGCTTTCACATGATTTTCGTCCACTTCGATGATCTCAAATCTTGAAAAGAACATCTCTTCTGTTTCGATTATAGCGAGAAGCCCTGCAAGCCAGTTAAATAATGTGGCATCAAGATCCTCTCCTCTTATCCTGAAAGTTTCTTTGTTTGTATGCTCTACCTTTTTGAGGTCGCAGATAACACTGAACATAGCTTCAGCAGTATTGGCAAATAGATCTTTCAGATTTTTTCCATACGCTCTATAGATAGTATCTACATTTGGGTCTTCAGTAAACTTGTATTTCTCCAATATCATCACCTTCTTTTTCCTTTTTTTCAGGATCTGGAAATGTTATTTTGTCCTCTTCCTTGTCCTTTTTGACTTCATTCTCAGTTCCGGAATTCCCAAACATGTTTGAGAATGCATTTCCTGAAACTGGCTGACTATTTGGCTGCGCAGGTTCATTTTCTGTTTCCGGACTGCTTTTTGATCCAGCAATATCCAGACTGTTGCCTGAACTTTCAAAGATGTTTGAACTTGTTCTGGAATATTTCTGGTTTTCAACTAATGTAGAAAGAAGAGATATAACTTTTTTTATTTCTTCCCTGTCATCCTTTTTTGTATCTATGGTTATCTGCATATAAACACCTTTTTAATTGAAAAATTGATTCCTTACTATAAATAATTTACTGTTAATTGGAACCTGTCCCATGTAGGATATTCTTCGACAATAGCAGGTTTTGCATTCATTTCCTTTAGTTCTTCTTTAAGCTCCTCAACGATCTCAACAGTTGTCAATATCCTTTTCCTCTTATGATCTGTTTCGATCAACTTAGCTGGAATCTCAAACTCTTTGATCAGGCCTTTTCTGGTATCTCTGGGATTATCGCAGTATATTGCGCCCCTTATCAATATTCCTTCTTCATCAATGACATCATAAGCCTTTGCTGTATTTTTTGCTCTTCTTTTTATCCTTTCTCCCAGCTGGATCCGGTCTTTAAGTTTAGCTGTGCAATAATGGATGTTCAGGCTGTATTTTTTGTTCAGGCTGTACCTCATCAGATTCAAAGCAGTTTCTTCGCTTCCCTCTACAGCATAAGAAAGATTATCCTTTGTCAAAAACCCCATTTTTCTAAGTTTGCTTATATTATTGTCTGCAACCTCTAATTCATTAAGGTTAAGAAAATCTATCTTTTTATTGAAAAAATCGACCAGCTTTTTCATCTGCCTTAACTTTCCGGGGATAGCAGGGATCTCAACTCCAACATCCCAGTCAAGATTCCTGGCAGAATCTATCCTGCCCCATAGCTTATTGTCCTCGATATCCGGATGAAACCTTATCTCATCAAGTCCTGCATCATGAAGTCTCTTAAGCTTTCCATCTTCTGCAAGATCAAATGATGTATAGAGGTGTATGTGGAACCTCCTGCCGAATTTTTTCTTTAAAACTTTGATAAACCTGACTGTCCTGTCCATCCTCTCCAGAGGATCTCCCCCTGTAATCCCTGCCCCTTTACTGCTGCACAATTCAGCTTCAAGCACAGCATCTCCTGCATTCTTAACAGGCATCTCATTTGCGTATATGACATCTTTTCCGTATTTCTTATCAGATATAGGGCAGTAATAGCATCTTTTGGGGCATATCCCTGTGATAAAAAGAACAAGCTTCTCGCCCTTTACGCATTGCCTGCATCCTTTAGCCAGACAGCCTGATTTTCTGGAATAAAAATTGGTCTTATTGATCTTATCCATGGGTTGATTTAGGATATTTTACTTAAAAAGCTTTTGATCCCAACTTTGACAGTTTTCTAACTATTTTGTGCAGGATTTCTATTTGACAGTT
>CAYXHN010000018.1:0-14096 GCA_964464955.1 uncultured Methanosarcinales archaeon | reverse complement strand
ATTGAATTGTCTTATGAAAAGATCTGATAATTCCAGGATAGTAATCTAAATTTTTAATATGTAACTAAAAATCAACGTTTTAATAGATAGTTTTAAAAATAAACCGATATCTCTTAGTATTATGCCAGCGTCGCATAACCCGGCATTGCGTCGGCCTTGAGCCTAACTGGTGATTTAATTAAGATTGAGATGATCCAGACGAAAGCAAGCCGATTTCCTAACGGATATCCCGGTTCAAAAGTTGAAGAACAATGGTCTTTGACGGAATTTCCGGGCGCTGGCGTATTTTTCTCCCTAAAAGAATCACTTTGTTATCCTGATGATTTCTCTTTTTTCATTTATACATCTTGAACGAAAAACTCAGGCTATCTCAAAAAACTCATGCTTTTTGTCTATCTTCAGCTTCATGTCAGGCTTTGCTTTCTCATATATCAAAAGAGTTATAGGGATATAATGATTTACAAAATTATAGACTTCTTTCTTGCTCATGCCGTTTCCTCTTCTTTTTCTCAAAGACATTTCCTGCTCATATCTCCACCTGTAATGCAATTTAAGAGATTCTGCCTCTAGAACAATAAACAGATCAAGATAGCTCCATAATTTTTCATAATCCTCACAAAAACTCATCATATTACCAAGATCAGCAGCATCAAACCATGAAACATCAACGTCATTCTTCCCGCATATATCAAAAAGCTCATCAGCATTTATACAGGGCATCCCCAAAAGCCACCCTTCGAAAAACACGATATCAGGCCTTTCCTCAACATTTTCATATCCTTCAATATCTCCTGCAGCATCATGCAAAGACTTGTCAAACACAGGAATCTCAAACTTCTCCCCTTTTTTGATTTTCTCAAGAACTTCCTTAAGATACTCAACCCTGTGTGTTCCGGGCATCCCTCTTGCTATCTGATAAAAAGGGTTATCCCTGAATTTGCCAGCCATCTTTATTCTTTCTTCATAAGACTTATAAAAATCATCTATAGAAAAACTTACAGAACTATAGCCAAGCTTGTTAAGAACTTTTTTTAGATATCTGACCAATGTTGTTTTTCCTGTTCCCTGTCCTCCCTGCACTCCGACAATAGCTGTCTTGTTTTTATCATATCTTTCAAGAACTTTCTCTATCAATGGAACTATAAATTTATCAAATTCTTTTCTTGAATAATGGCGGTCCCTAACATAGGCTTCTTTGATCTTCATATTATATCCAACAGCTCCTTAAGCTCTTTTATCCTGTAATCCGGCTCGACATCAACCTCCTCTTTTCTTAGCCTTACCTCTGGGCTCTCAAAAAGACATGCCTTAAATCCAGCTTTTTTAGAAGTATCTATATCTTTTAGCATATCATTACCCACATATATAGTTTCTTCGGCAGCGATCCCTTTCTCCTTAAGCTTTTCCCGAAGCATCTGAAATACCTTTACATTGGGCTTTGAAAAACCGATCTTATAAGAAAAAAGCATGATATCTTCATCAAAATAATCATCTAATCCCTCATCAAGAAGATTGTCCATGTCTATCAATGTGTAAAACTGGGCATTAGATATTATGCCTAACTTTACTTTTCTGCTTAGTTCTTTAAGCATGCGTTCTGCATCTTTATACAGTGTATGTTCTCCATTAAAATGGTTATGATCATAAGCTATCTCAAAAAGAAGCTCCTCATCATATTCATATCCTGTCTTATCAAGTATCATGCCCCAGATCTCTTTTATATCTACTTCTGGATGTTCTATTCCTTTATTCTCTTTCTCCTGATGCACTTTATCTATACTTGTTTCAAAAAGCTCAAGCAGCTCTTCAGCACCTGCATCAATATCGTATTTTTCTTTTACCTTAGAAAAAGATCTAAGAAGGACATCTTCATCTTCAAGAGATTCATCTAGATCCCCTGATCCTGTCTTCAATAATGTCCCATAAATATCAAATATAACTGCTTTTATCATTTTTTAAAATATCCTATCAGTTCCTTGTTGTCTATCTCAGCATCTGAATAAGGAAGTTTCTTTGCCTTTTCTATCATATTGAAAAGCCTGTCTGCATAAGCTTTTAATGAATAGTTCTCTATGATTTTCTTTTTGTTATGCTCAACAATATCTTTTCCATCATAGATGATATCAATCATCTTCTGGAGATTTTCTTTTAACATTTCATAATCTGCTTTTTCAAGCAGTTCAAACTGCTCTTCATAGCTGTAATCTGCAAAATCCTTTCCATCTATATCTATCTCTCTATAAAAATGCTCGAGCTCAAGGCCATTCCCTCTAAGATCCTCAAAGATGAAATCGATGCCTCTTCCTATAACCTTCTTTCCTGCGACCCATCCTTCTAAAAACGTAAAGCCGAATCCTTCCTGTATAGATGTTGTTATTACAGCATCAGCGATGCCGAACAGATCGTTCATCCCATACAACTCACTGCTCTCCTCAGGAGAGATAAGATCATATCCAAATCCTATCACCACAGGGAGCTGATGTTCTTTAACATAGTTCTTGACCTTTTCAGAATATTCTTTATCAGAATGGGAATGGGCATCCAATGTTATAAGCAGCTGCCATTCGTCTTTTATACTGTTAAGGATATTCAATATAAGCAGAGATTCTATTACATTCTTTCTTCTTATGACCTTTACAGGATAAACCAGATTTTTTCTTTTTCTCTCAAACCTATAGCCCTTATCCTGAGCATATTTATCTATATCATCTACCAACCCCTCTTTGTCTTCAGGCTCAGCAGAAAGCTTTTCAGTATCTATCCCATTTGGAAAAAGAGATATCCTTTCTTCAGGAATCCCTGTTTTTGCAAGCAGCTTCTTATCTCTGGAATTTATAGTGCAATAGATGATATTTTCCCCTGCAGGATAAGCTATAGAAGCTCCGAATTTCCGGTTTTCCTGCCCTGTACAATTCAGCATAAGATTCAGCCTGTCCTCGCGATTCTCTTCTGCAAAATCATGCACCTGAAATATAAGAGTAAAATTCTCATCTTCAAGCTCTCTGGCCAGCATCTTTAAAGCAGCTCCAAGATAAGAATTCTTGAAAAGATTGACATTATGGCAGTGCAGCACGCACTCTTCAGAAAAGTCAAGCCTGTCTTTTATCCTGTCCTTGACTTTTGCAGCTTTCTCAAGAAGCTGTTCTTTATTTTCAAATATTTTTTCATCATACCCTACATCAGGAAGATCGATCACCTTAACACCTTCCTTCAGATAGGCGGCCTTTTCATTTGAATATAACAGATTAAGATCCATTGAACTGTATCTGTCCAAGCATGAAAATATATTCTCTATAACAAAGAACACGCCGCTGTGCTTCATATGATAATGTAGAGCATAATAATTGGCCATTAGAAAGCTAAATGACCTGAGGTTTAAAATATTTTTCTTTTAGGGTGCTGCCCATCTAAAATTCCTTAGGACTCAACGCCTCTGCTTCATCGCTATAATGTGAAAATTTTGAAAAAGAATTCGCCATGGATTAAATTGAAAGATTACAATATCAAGATATGGATCATATCAATGGTTGAAGATCGGTTTTAGGTTAAAAAATACAAAATCCATAATAGAAAGATTTATTAATAAGTGTCCAACTAATTAAGCAATAGGTGTTATCAATAAATGAAAGTTGAAGAATGGTTTGAAAGAAACAAGTTCAAACACGACAGCTTCAGAGATATTAAAAAGCTTGCTGAATTAAAGAGAAGAAAAAGGAAAAAGATTTCTGTTGTTATCCCTACTCTTAATGAGGAATCTACTATCGGAAGGGTCATCACTACCATAAAGAAGCCTCTGATGGACAAAAGGAAACTTGTGGATGAGATAATTGTAGTAGATTCGGGCAGCACAGACAATACAGGAGAACAGGCTCTTAAGCACGGAGCAAAGTTCTATCTGGCTTCAGATCATATGAAAAAGAGAGGGAAGGCAAGAGGAAAAGGAGAAAATCTCTGGAAATCTCTTTATCTTGCAGAAGGAGATATAATCTGCTGGGTTGATGCTGATATCAAAAATATACATCCAAGATTTGTTTATGGGCTTATAGGGCCTTTGCTTACTCAGGAAAAGGTCAAGTTCACAAAAGCATTCTATCAAAGGCCTATCAAGGTTGGGCAGGAGCTTGTTCCCTTAGGGGGAGGAAGAGTTACAGAGCTCACCATAAGGCCGTTATTTAATATGTATTTCCCAAGGCTTTCAGGATTTATACAGCCGCTTTCAGGCGAATATGCCGGCGAGAGAGAAGTTCTTGAGAAGATTCCTTTTTTCACAGGATACGGCGTTGAAACAGCTATGCTTATAGATCTCGTAAAAAAATTCGGGCTTAAGTCCTGCGCACAGGTGGACCTAAAGAAAAGGGTTCACAAGAATCAGCCGCTTTCAAGCCTGAGCAAGATGGCTTTCGGGATACTCCAGGTATTTGCGAAAAGAGCAAACACACTTGGAAAACTGATCCAGGTAAAGGGCGTTAAAAAAAACCTCAGGATAATGGAGCATGACAGAAAAGGAAACTATTATCTTAAAAAGATAGATGTTCCTGAAAAACAAAGGCCCCCTATAATCACACTTCCCGAATACAGAAAAAAGTTCAAGAAAGAGCCTTCCTGGACATACATAAAATGAAGATAGCATTCTTACACTATAACATCGGGCACAGAGACGGGGTAAATTCTGTTATAAGGGCAAATGCCCACAGTTTTCTTGAAAAATACAAAAAATGCAGGATATATCTTGTCGGTTCTTCAGTAAGACCGCTTATAGAATATCATAAAGATCGGGTAAAGCAGATAGATGTTCCTGAGATGGACATTCTGGATAAGAACAAGGCTGAAGAATACTCCAAACAGGAAGTGTATGATTATATGAAAGAAGGGGTTGACCTTTTCCACAAGCTGGACAAGATACTCCAGGATATGGATTATGTAATCTTTGAAAATCCAAACATAGGGGTCCATCCTGCTGTAACCTATGCTTATTACCGGTTTGTTATAAAAAATGCGCAAAAAGGCCTTAAAAGAAAATTAACATACAGGATACATGATTTTGCAGAAGACCGAAGAGGGAACTTCATAAATCTCCTGAAGTTTAAGGGTACAGAATCATCCCCCTATTGGCATAAGGTAATATTTCCAAGAGCAGAAAATCTCAGCTTTATAGTGATAAACAAGAAAGATTTCACAAAGCTGCAGTCCCATGGGATAATCCAGAAAAACAGGCCTTTCTATCTTCCTAATTCTGTAAATGAAAGGCTTTACTATGAAGACAAGGAGACAAGTGAAAAGCTGAAGAAAAAACTGATAAAAGATCATAATCTTGACAAAGATTCAAAATTCCTTTTCTATCCTGTAAGGATAGTTCCAAGAAAAAATGTAGAGGAAGCGATATTCCTTACACAACTGCTTAACATAAAATTTAATGAGAAGTATGTTCTTGTAGCTAGTTTAAAGCCCAAGGGAAAAGCAGACCTTGAGTATTTCAACAAGCTGGAAAGATTTGTGAAAAAGCATAAGCTTCCGGCAATATTGGGAATAAATGATATTGTCACATTAAGAAGGACATATACCAGATCAAAAAAACTGAAAACCTTTGGACTGGGAGATATGTACAATATATGCAACAAAGTGATCTCGACATCCACTCTTGAAGGCTTCGGACTATTCTTTATAGAATCATGGTTCTTCAATAAGGCGATAATAGGAAGAGATCTTCCTGAGATAACATCTGACTTCAAGAACAAAGGTATAAATCTTGAGCACCTTTACAATGCTCTTTTCGTTGATGGCTCTGATTTCAAGGATTTCGGAACCCTTTCTGAAAGGCTCAATATGATACTTAAACTGAAGAACAGCAAGTTCTTCCAGCAGTTTGAGGAGAACAACAAGCAGACATTTGCAGGATTCTATGACCCTATAAACACTGAAGACGAAAAAAAGCTTATCAGGAAAAACAAAAAGCTGGTGCTTAAGAACTATTCCACAGATGCTATAGCCAAAGAGCTTAAGAAGATCCTTGAAAATACCTCGTCAAAGCTAGAACTCAAAAAATAAATTCTTTTCTTTTCTTAAAAAATATTTTTGCCTGTTTTTTTATCTCTTTTTCAGCCTTTTCCTGGCTCATCCTTTCAGTCTCTTCTATAAATGAATATACTCTCATAAAATAAAGATAGCTGAACGCTTCAAGATAATCTTTTGAAGGCTTAAATTTTTCAAGGAACGAATATACGATCCTGCACCATGTTTCAGCATCTATCTTTTCTTCAGGTGCAATATCTGGGATCACTTTTTTGTATAGTCTTTTATTTTCCTTGATTCCCCTAAGTGCTTTATCCTTTATCTTTCTCTTGTCTACTCCGAGATTCTGCGGTTTTTCATATCTTTTGTTAAGTATTCTTGCCTTTTTGACAGACTTTTGATTTTCTATGAACTTCCTGTCTTTTCTTATATCATAAAACAATGTATCTACAACTTCTCTGAACATCCTGCTGAGATTGGGTGCAGAGGCTTTATGCTTTTTTGTTCCCAGCCCTATCTGACAGATCTTTGCTTTTTCTACAACTGCTGTCGTTGTCATGAAATTGTCTATGCCAAACTGCCTTGTGCTTTTTCTCCATCTTTGATCAAGCCACTTCTTTACTATATTCTGGCTGAAGGCAAATTCCCCTCCTATCGGCTGCCTGATGTCCCTGCAATATAACCCATAAACCAAAGGATAGACAATGTTGTTTGTTATTGTACCGTCATACTTGTGCCTTGAATAAAATGGGGTGCAGAGATCATATCCTCTTTTCAAGGGCTCTATCATAAGCTTTACCCATTCCGGCTTTATGCTCTTCAGGTCTGCATCGACAGTCAGCCCATATTTTATCTCTTTTTTCTTCATGAACTCAAAAAGAAGCTTAAGAACATTTCCTTTTCCTGTTATGTTCTCTTTCCAGAGCTGCAGCTTCTCTGTCTTTGTTTTAGTGTTATAAAAAACATCTCTTGTATCATCGCTGCTTCCCCCGTCAAGATTTACGATAACCGCTTTCTTTTTTGGATAATATTTCTGAAGCCCCTTGTCTACCTGTTTCACTACAAAAGATATCCTTTTTCCTTCATTGTAACTGGGTATCCCTACAGCTATGTCATACATAAGAAAAAGATTTCTTTTGGATTATATAAAAGTTTTCAATCTGCATATTTTTTCCGCAATTTTTTAAACCCTTTCTTTTTCCTGATGCTCATGAACAGTAAAGATTTTGCACTGAAAAACTTAAGAGAAGCACTGGAATATATAGATCACAATGATACGACTAAAAAGAGCGGAAGATTTATCATATCAAGAAGAGAGCATATTCTAAAGAAAAAAGGATGCAATAAAGATGATATAGCAGAAGCCCATAATATCCTCTCAGGAGAGTATAGCCACATTTATATCTCTTACATGCTTGCTGAAAAGAAACTAGATGAAAGCAGGAATCATCCTGAAAACTATTCAGATGCGACAATGAAATATATAGAAGCATCTGAAGAAAGCATAGACAGATTTTTTTAAGAGATGGTCAGGCTCATTGATTTCTCATTATTTGTTTCAACAAGTTCAGCTATATTTTTATTATGGTCTAAAACGATCCTTGGATAATAGGTTCCAGCAGAATCATAGCTTATTGTTTTCACTATGAATATCCTTTTTCCTGCAGCAAGATTAGACACAACTCCTGTCTTATCAGAATCAGAGCTTCCTGTATATAATCTGTATTCAATATCAGAAGCATCCTTCTCCCCAATGTTTTCTATGTCAAATACCATATTTATAGAATCTCCTGCTGACGGAGATTTTGGATACTGGTTGAAAAGATAATTTGTTTTTAGATCCTGATAATCACTGTAATCAGCAAAGCAGATTCCTTCTTCACAGCCATAATCACAGTTTTCTCTCTTTTTAGGAGCATCTGAATAATCACAGTTTCCTGAATTACAGCTCCATGTCCTATATAATTGATATACATCTCCATCATTGCAGTACTGACTGCTTATCCATCTGTCATCTCCGCAGTCAGCAGCATTTGAGCATTCCAAAACTAAACAGGTTCCGTCTGAACAACCGTCTGAACATGATTCTTTCTCCTTTTCTTCATCTGTATATCTGCAGTAAGCATCTTTTGAATCAGGATTATGGCATTCCCAGATCCTGTAAACCTGATAGATATCTCCTGCATCACAATAAGCTTCTCCCATATATCCCTCACTGCCGCAGTCGCTGTCTGAACTACATGCATACTCGTCTTCCCCTTCAAGACAATAGCCATTTGAGCACCCATTATCGCATTCTTCTATCATCCTCTCTTCTGTTGTATCAGCACACCATGGATAGGATCCTCCTGCACCAAAACAATCATATCTGATAAAATCTCTATAAACGTCTCCTTCTTCGCAATATTTTAATCCATCCCAGCCGTCATCTCCGCAGTCTGAATCATCATAGCATTCTATGTCTGCGCAAACTCCGCTTTCGCAAGCATCTGTGCAGCAGTCTATTAGCTTCTCATTGTCAGAAAACTCGCATCTTGAAGATGTTGTTCCAGAAGATACACAGTCCCACTCCCTCTTAAGCCTGTAGACATCTCCTCCAGAACAGTAGTTCTGGCCTATATAATAATCATCTCCGCAGTCAGAGTCTGAAGAGCAGGCAATCTTTTCTTCCTTGCACTCTCCGTCCCTGCAACCATAACTGCATTCCTGCTTCAGCCTTGCCTCCTCTATTTGAGAGCATTCAGCATCAATTGTTTCAGGATTCAAGCAAGAATAGGTTTTATAATTCTGATAAACATCTCCTTCTCTGCAAAAATTGTTTCTTGTATATTCTTCTTCTCCGCAGTCTGAATCTTCAAAGCAAGCTACATTGCTGATCATACTGCTGTTAGTTGAAGATTGATTAAAATTATCATATGCATTTATAGTGATTTTATCTGAATCAAAAGTAGATAGATATAAAGAATTAGAATATGTACAATTTTCACTGTTCAATGTTTCCTCACCTACTTTTGTGTCCCCATCCCAATATTCTATCTTTTTTATTCCACTACATTCTGTTTCATTGCTGCCAGGATAAGCAAAATCCTTTGCAGTGTATTCAACAAGTACCTTTTCACCAGAAATCAATGGTAATTGATCAAATTTAACTGTAGGAGGCGTATAATCTTGTATCATCTCTTTTTCAATGCTTTTTAAAACAGTATCATTTCTTGTCTTGATCTTAAAGTTCAGGGATATACTTGAAGGATAAATATAACCATACGGTTCAACATATTGACAATAAGAACATCCCTCTTGATAGCCTGGATAACAATCCAGTTCAATGTGATTAACAGTAACCTGGCCTGTCAGATTATCATCGGCTTCTATACAGGCAGAAACATTTAGTATAATGCTGTCACGTAATGCGTAATATCCCTCTATATCATCTAAACCACTATACTGCAATACTTCTAAAATGACATTTCCAGGATTATCTGAACAATTCCCTCCAAGGCAAAGGCCATTCCTACATTCTGTTATCTCTTCATAACTGGAATGATCCAGATTACAATACGAACCAAGGGTTCCAAGATTGATACATTCTTCATACAAGAACGTTGCCCAAACATCTCCATCTTTACAGTCTCTTTCTGCAAGATAATCATAATTACAGTCGTATTTGCTTCTGCATTCTATTCCTACACAGGTATTATTGCTACAGATCTCTTTTTTTTCAGGGCACCAGTAATTACCATCGCATCCACAGTCATATTTATCCTCACATTCTACACACCTATTATTGGAACATATTGGCTCAGTATCCGGACAATCCGAATCAGAAACACATTCAACACATGCTCCCTCTTCGCAAAGACCATCAGGGCAAGTTTCATTAAAATTCAGATCAGGATCAGGATCACAGAAAGAGTTAGTGGTTCCAGGATTGATGCACCAGTATTCCATGCATACCTCATAAACATCTCCATCCTGGCACACTAATCCAGAACATCCATTTTCTCCGCAATCAGAATGAGAAGAACATACTATCCCTGTACATGTTCCATCTTGACAGCCTTCTGTACAATCAGTTTTCATCTCCTCGTTATCAGTATAGTTGCATTCTGAAAATATTGAGCCAGGTTCATGGCATGAGTAGGTTCTTTTTGTGTTCCACACTTCAGTCCCACTACAGTAATCTGTACTTATCCATTCATCTGTCCCGCAATCCAGATCATCATAGCATTCGACAGTTCCGCACTGTCCACTTTCGCATATTCCAGAACACTCCTCTACCTTCTGAGAAGTATCACTGGAATTGCAGTAGGAATCATTTGCTCCTGGATTTATGCAGGTATGTTCTCTGTATGTCTGCCATACCTCATCTCCGCTGCAGAATTTCCCGCCTGTAAATCCATCTGTACCGCATTCAGCATCATTGCTGCATCTGCAGTCATCATCTTCATAATCCTTATATCCATCACAATCATCATCAAGCCCATTATTGCAGACCTCTGCAGTAGGAGCAACATCTCCTACACAATCTGTATTCCATCCAGTATCAGTGCATTCATAATTTCCGTAAGAGCATATTCCTTTTCCTGCATAGCTTGAATCTGCTATATCATAACATTGCTGTGTTCCAAGATTTTCATCTCCATCTAAAATTCCGTCGCAGTCTGAGTCGATGCCATCACAGGTTTCCTCTTCAGGGAATACAGCATCGCATGTACCCCATTCTCCTGTGCTGCAGTATTCAGTTCCATAGCTGCATGCTCCTGTGTTTGTTATACCGCATGTTCTTGAAAATCCATCCACAGTTCCGTCACAATCATTGTCAAGATTATCGCATCTTAATTCGATTGCTTCATAATCCCTTCCGTATGAGCTGCTGCTGCATCCCTGCCATGCTCCTCCATCGCAGACATCTCTTGCTCCTGCACATACTCCTTCCTGAAGCGGACAGAGGTCGCCGGTTATATCATCAACTTCCCCATCCCAATCATCATCAATACCATTGCATGTTTCTGGAGGAACAGCAGTGCAGAAATTGTCTCCGTCATTTGCACACCTTTCGTCTGATTCGCATTCTTCTATCTGGCTCCATGACCATTCTGTAGGACCGTCGCAATAAGGGGAAGTTCCAGAGCAATACCTGCTCAATGTCTTTTCCCATACATCGTCGCTAGCCATATGTCCTTCTTTGCAGCCGTATTCAATCTGCATATCTTGGTCGCACATATAATAAGCTAGATTTCCAGGTCTTAAGCATCCATCATAGTCCACACATGGATCAGAAGTATCATAGCCGCAGTTTATCCCTGTACAGTCTCCTCCTGAACAAGTACCTCCCTGATCTGTGCACTGGCTTGAGCCCCCGCCTGAAGTACAATCAGGGTCTACCCCATAACATTTTGAGGATTGACATGAATTATCACATGTTGTTGAACATGCTGTACATGAACTGTCTCCGTCATCTGCACAGTATTCACTAGGGCTGCAATCATCATCTATGACCCATTCATAAGTATAGCTTCCTCCGCAGCCTGTTGCACTGTTCCCGTCGCATGTTTGATATCTTCTTCTGACATATACATCGCTTCCCAGATCATGACCATCCCTGCATTCGTACTCGTTTAATTCTACCTGATTGCATCGTGATCCATATCCCTTCACATAACAGCCATCGCAGCATTCTCCTGAAAAGCATTCACAGTTCAGGCTTGTATCTATATATACATTGACAGATCCAGTAGGACCTGGATTACATCCATCAACAGCCCTCACATAGACAGTATGGATCCCGTCTGACTGCGAAGGCAGGGTAAAAACAGAATTAGTCCCTACATTTGTCCAGCTCCCGGATGTACTGTCAATCTGGTATTCATAATGATCTATCCCGCTTTCAGGATCCACTACAGAATATCCGCTTATAGAAGGGGTTGTATCTGTAGTCCAGTCAGAGGGATTTGCATTTGGGGTTGGCTGTGGAGGCGGCCCGTCATCTACTGAAACATCATACCTGGAAGAATAATATCCCTCATAATCTTCCCCATTGTAATCTCCAAATTCACCGATAGTATATGTTCCTGTAACTGGATCTATAGGCAGTCCTGAACAAGCAGCATAAAGCTCAATCTCCCCATCTATGCCATCTGCATATGAACTTAAGTCTATGTCTCTAAAAGTATGTTTAAAAGGAACAGAAAGGCAGTTTCCGGTATTGTCGCTTTCAGCCAAAGCTATCTTTGATCCCCCATTTCCAAAAGTTCTGTCAATCTCTTCATATGCTCCTAACGCATCTTGGTCATATAAGCCCATCATGATCCCGATATACTGCCCATCATTTGTTATCTCCCAGCTCCAGTCAGAATCGAGTTCAGTATTATAGTTCAGTAAACAGTCAGAAAGCCAGGGATTGGGATAACTGATAGAATGTCCCCAAAATTCGAAATAATTGGTTACTTCAATAGGGATTATTCCTTCTAATGTGATGTCTACCAATTCTCCACCACATACAGAAGGACTTATATCTGTTATAGAGCAGTGCCCTTCAATCAGGTCGCAGTTCTCATCCTGTGCGCAGTCTTCTATATTCATGCAGTTTCCCAAAGAACATATCTGATTGCTGAAGCAGTCAGCATCATCATCACAAAGGGCAGCATAAACACTCCCAGACATAAAGATAAACAAAAGAACTATCCCTATTCCTAAATAAGATATCTTAGTTATTTAACCCACCCAATATAGTCAATATATGGGTTGAATATATAAAAAGTTTTCGCAAAAACCTTTGTTCAAACCCTCAGCTTTATAAATATCTTTTTATTAAAAAGTGTATGGGCATCATAAAATTAGGTGATTTAAGGAAGAATCCCGAGGATAGGGATGTTGTAGAGCTTGCAGATGAGCTCGCTGGAGAAGAAAGATACAGGATGTTTTTTCCTGGAAAACAGAACACTCTTCCAGATACAAAAGAAGAGGTTGATACTTTTTACAGGCAGGCATTTGTCCCTGATGATGAAAACCTAAAAGAATCATACCTGAGAAAAGCAGAATTTCACGGGCTGCAGTCGCCTGTATCTTCTGAGATAAAAACTGACTCATTAGAGGGATTTCTAAGGACAGAGATAAACGCTTCATTAAATATCCTTAAAAAAGAGATTTCTCCAGATGAATTTTTAAGATATAGTGAAAAGAAAAAATATAATATTTTCCTTGACAGGATATATGAAACAAAACCTTGTTTTTTTGAACCCAGAGAGAATCTTCTTGAAGCATTTAAAAAACTGAAGATAATAAAGCCGAAGTATTTCAGACCCGGAAGATCAAAATATAACGGGCTTAAGATATTAAGAAAAAATATCTAAGCTGCCTGCAGAGCATCTCTCTGCCTTTTATACCCTTTTTCTGTCTTTTCTTTTAGGTCCAGGTAATATGCAATCCTGTCTTTCATACCTTTGAGCCTAAATCTGTTCTTTTCATAGAATTCTATAAGCTTATTTATGTCATCAAGCAGATTTTTAGTCTTCTTTATCATCTCTGCCCTCTTTTTTCTGAGCTTTCTTTTCAGAGATTCTATCTCCATGCTTATCACTCTCTGCTTTGTTTCTGAGGGCTGTCCAAATATAAGAGATCTTTTTCTTGTCTTTTTTCTCTCTGCTGCCTCTACTGCTGCCAGCAGCCTTTTCTCTGCAGACCTAAGGTCTTTGATCTCTTCCTGCTTGCTGTTTACAATTCCTTCCAAACTTGAAAACACTTCTTTATATTTGTCCATAAAAAGAAATAAAAACCGCTAATATAAAAATACTCCTATTATGAAAAAGGAAAATAACAAAAATTTGATGATTATTGCCCATCCTATCTCTACACCATAGTTAGAAAATTTTTGGAATTGAAAATTTTACCATAGATAAAGAGGGTATTGAACCCTCTGAAGATTCTCTGCTGAAATTTTCAATAACAAAAATTTGCTGATGATTATTACTCGCCCTATCTCCTCACTAGAGATGGCAAATTTGGGGAATTGAAAATTTTACCATAGATAAAGAGGGTATTGAACCCTCTGAAGATTCTCTGCTGAAATTTTCAATAACAAAAATTTG